>DASQHM010000001.1:0-24302 GCA_035632095.1 Candidatus Cybelea sp.
GGGATCGAGTGGGTCACGAACAGGATGGTCTTGCGGCCCTCGCGGCCCTCGCCCCAGACCCGCAGCAGCTCGAGGTTCATTTCATCGCGGGTCATGGCGTCAAGCGCGCCGAACGGCTCGTCCATGAGCAGCAGCGGCGGATCGAGCAACAGCGCCCGGCAAAGCGCCGCGCGCTGTTGCATGCCGCCGGAAAGCTCGCGCGGGCGTTTGTCGGCGAAATCCGCGAGACCCACCAGCGCCAGGAGATCGCGCGCCCGCTTGCGGTAATGCGACGGGTTCAATCCGGCGAGCTCCGCCGGCAGCAGCACGTTGTCGAATATGGTCCGCCATTTGAGCAGCACCGGCTGCTGGAACACCATGCCGACTTCGGGAATGGGGCGGGTCACCCGCTTGCCGCCGACCGTGACTGCGCCCGCGGTCGCCGGGTGCAGGCCGGCGACGATCCTGAGCAATGTCGACTTGCCGCAGCCGCTCGGGCCGACCAAAGCGACGAACTCGCCGCGCCCGACTTGGAACGTGATGTCGTTCAGCGCCTCGACCGGGCCGCTCGCGGCCGCATAGGTCATGCCGACCCGGTCGAGGGCGATCTCTACGTCGCTCACGCGCGAAACGGTCGCCCGCCGTCTACTTCATGGCCACCGGCAGCTCGATCTTGGTGAGGTAGTCATCGGTGAAGACGTCCTTGCAATCGACCTTCTTGGTCAAGCCCATGTAGGTGTTCACCAGGTCCACCGACTTGCACATCTTGTCCGGCTCGATCCAGCCGATGCCGTTCTTTGCGTAGCGGTCCGTCTTCATCAGGCCGATGCCGATCATCATGTTCGGCTCGATGATGCTGAGATCGATCTCGGGCACGCGCTTCTTGAAGATGGTGAGCGAGCCCTTCGGATCCTGCATCACGTCGCGCCAGCCCATGTAAGAGGCTTCCAGGAAATCCTTCAGCATCTTGGGCCGCTCTTTCATGGTCTTGGCGCTGGCGATGATCGACATGCTGTACATGTCGAAGCCGAAGTCGGCCCAGGGCATCATCACGATGTCGTCCTTGCCGATCGCCTTCTCGTAAAACGGCAATCCAGTGGAGTAGTCGGCGACGGCGTCGACGCGCTTCTCGGCGAGCGCCGGGATCTTCGCCGCTGGCTCGACATTGACCCAGGTGACCTTGTCGGGATCGATGCCGTTCAGCTTGGCGAAGGCCGGGAACACCTGACGTTGGCCGTCGCCGGGCGGCGCGCCGACGGTCTTTCCCTCCATGTCCTTCGGCTTGAGAATCGGCTTGTCCTTGCGGCTCCAGACGTTAAGCGGCGTCTTGTCGAACACCATGCCGACCACCTTGATGTCGGCGCCGCGGCTGATGGCGGCGATGACCACGGCGGCGTCGGCCAGGCCGACGTCGGAGCGGCCGCTCGCCACCTTGGCGATGGAATCGCCCGAGCCCTTGGAGTTTTCCATGTCCACGTCGAGGCCCTTGGCCTTGTAGTAGCCCTTGTCGAGGGCGACCCAATAGGCCGCGTGGTCGCCGACGGCGAACCAGTTCAGCGCGAAATTGACCTTCTCCTCCGCCTGGGCCGCCGTTGCCAGCATGAGCGATGCGCCCATGGCCGCGAGTGCAAGCATTCGTTTCATGGTTTTCTCCCGTTGTGCTGCAAGTTCATTCCGACGCCGCTTCCGCCCAGGGCGCGATCCACCGCCCGGCGAGCGTTACCAGGCCATAGAGCCCGAGGCCGACGGCAGAGATCCACACCAGCGCGCCAAAGGCCACCGGCGTGTTCATGCTGCCTTGCGTCGCGACGATGACGTAGCCGAGGCCGCTTTGCGATGCGACGAACTCGCCGACGATGGCGCCCACCACGGCGGCCGTCGCGGTGACCTTGAGCGCACTCAGGATGTAAGGGAAGGCGTTGGGAATTCGGATCTTGGCGAAGACCTTCCACTTCGGCGCGTTGAACACGCGCCCGAGGTCGAGCATCTCCGGATCGACCTGGGTCAATCCGACGGCGGTGTTGATGACCACCGGAAAAAATCCGATCAGCGCGCCGATCAGCATGTTCGGCACGATGCCGTAGCCGAGCCAGAGCAGAAACAACGGCGCAACGGCGACCTTCGGCAGGTTGTTCAGGAACACCAGGAACGGCACCAGCGCCCGGGCCATGACGTTGGACCAGGCGATGGCGATGCCGAGCGCGATGCCGACCGCGCCGGCCATGACGAATGCGCCGACGATTTCGATGGTGGTGATGCGCGCATGCTTGAACCACGGGACCTCGTTGGACCCGAGCGCGCCGAGAACCGCCATGGGGCTCGGCAGGATGTATTCGCGAATGCCGAAAACCGTGACGGACAATTGCCACAGCACCAGGACCAGGCCGAACAGCGCCAAGGTGGGCGCATTGCGGCGCAAATACGCCAGGGCCTTAGTCAAGGGACACCTTCACCGCATGCTTGCGCACGTAGGCTTCGTCCACCTCGACGCCGAGCCCGGGCCCTTCCGGCAGCTTGACGCGCCCGCCGCCCCGCCATACGCGCTCTTTCAGAAACGTCGTCTCGATGTATTGCGGGCCGTTGAGTTGCAGCGGGCTGATGTCGAAGGCGGCCGCCAGATGCATGCCGGCAGCGAGGCCGAGATCGGTCTCGGTGAGGCCCGACAGCGAAAGGCCCAAGCCGGCCGCATCCGCCATCTCGCAAAGCTGGCGCGAATACCATAGGCCGCCGTTGCGTTGCACTTTCGCCACGGCCACGGTCAGCGCATCGGCGCGGATGTATTCCAGCAGATCGGGCAGCGACCGCAGAGTCTCGTCGATGCCGATAGGGACCGGGCTCGCGGCGACCAGGCGGCGAAAGCCGGAGAGGTTGAAGCCGTCGAGCGGCTGCTCGAACAGCGTCACGCCGAATTCCTCGAAGCGCCGCGCCTGGCGGATCGCGGCATCCACGCGATAGCCGCGATTGGCATCCACTTGCATCGCGTTGCCGCCGATGGCCTTGCGCACCCGGCGCACCAGATCGATGTCGCCGGCTTCGCCGTGCATGCCGATCTTGCCCTCGAAGCAGGTATAGCCCGCTTCGAGGCCGTCATGCGCCAGCCGGTCGGCATGCTCGGGGCGTTCGCAGGTCACCATCCAGGTGAGGTCGAACTCGCTCCGCTTTCGGCGGCCGAGCAATTGATAGAGCGGGATGCCGTAGCTGCGCGCCAAAGCGTCGTGCAGCGCCACGTCGATTGCCGACTTGGCGAGCGGCGAGCCCATGGTCACGCCGGGCGCGATGGCGCGCTGCATGGCGCGATGCACGGCGTCCAGATCCCAGGCGTCAAGGCCCAGGATCGCTGGCACCACGTGACGTTTGAGCGTGGCGACGATGGTTTCGGTGGTTTCGTAGGTCCAGCGCGGCGTCGGCGTTGCTTCGCCCCAGCCGACCGCGCCTTGGTCCGTGGCGAGCCGCACGATGACGCGTTCCGTCGGCGTGCCCGGCCGGCCCGCCACGCCTCCGGCCAGCACGAAGACCGCCTTCATGGGAAAGCCGAGAACGAAGACGTCGACTGCCTTGATCTTCATCGCTGAATTCTACCAGCCGCTGCTGTGCATGGCCAATGCGGGCGGCCTCGGCTGGCCGTTTTCACGGGCGAGGCCGTCCGATTTCGCGGGTTGACACGCGCGGACCTGCGCACCACCTTCTCGCGCACGTCGCCGCTTACCAGCTTTGGTTGCGGCTTTTTTGATCCTCCGGAGGCCGCGCCGCATGTCCGTGGTTGCCGCATTGTCCCGTCGCCCGATGCATTACGGCTGGATCGTGGCCGGCGTCACCTTCCTGACGCTGCTGGCCGCGGCGGGCATCCGTTCGGCGCCCGGCGTGCTGATGGTGCCGCTCGAACAGGAATTCGGCTGGACCCGCGCGGGCATCTCGTTCGCCGTGTCGGTCAATTTGGTGCTGTATGGCCTGATGGGGCCGTTCGCGGCGGGACTCGTGGATTGGCTCGGCATCCGGCGGACCATGTGCATTTCCGTTGCCCTGGTCGTGGCCGGTGTCTCGGCCACGACGCTGATGACGGCGGAATGGCAGTTGGTGCTGCTTTGGGGCGTGGTGGTCGGCGGCGGCACCGGCATGACGGCGCTGGCATTGAGTGCCACGGTGGTGAACCGCTGGTTCAAGACGCGCGCCGGCCTGGTCATGGGTGTGTTGACCGCGAGCACGGCCACCGGCCAGCTCGTCTTCCTTCCGCTGTTCGCGGCGCTCGTCGAACGCTACGGCTGGCGGCTCGCGGTGCTCTGCATCGTCGGCGTCAGCGTGCTGGTGCTGCCGCTGATCGGCGTCTTCATGCGCGACCGGCCCGCGGATTTGGGCCTGAAGCCCTATGGCGACACCAGCGATGCCGTGCCCTCGGCGGCCGGCAGTGCCAACCCGGTCGCGGCCGCGCTCGGCGCGCTCTTCCGCGGCGTGCGCACGCGCGATTTCTGGCTGCTGTTCGGCAGCTTCTTCATTTGCGGCGCCAGCACGAACGGCTTGATCGGCACGCATTTGATTCCGGCCTGCATCGATCACGGCATTCCCGAGGTCAAGGCCGCCGGCCTGCTCGCAGCGATGGGCGTGTTCGATTTCATCGGCACGACCTTCTCCGGCTGGCTCACCGACCGGTTCAACAGCCGTTATCTGCTCTGCTGGTACTACGGACTGCGCGGCTTGTCGCTGATGTACCTGCCCTTCGCCCTGGACATATCGTTCTGGGGCCTGTCGCTGTTCGCGGTGTTCTACGGTCTCGACTGGATCGCGACGGTGCCGCCCACGGTGCGTCTCACCGCCAACGCCTTCGGGCGCGAAAATGTCGGCCTGACCTTCGGCTGGATCGTGGCCGGCCACCAGCTCGGCGCCGCCATGGCGGCGTTCGGGGCCGGCGTCATCCGCACGGATTTCGGCGATTATTTCCAGGCTTTCTTCGTTGCCGGGGCGCTTTGCTTGGTCGCGGCGGCAATCGTGCTGGCGATCGGCCGCGGCGCCCCCGGCCATCCGCGGCCCGCAGCGGTTCCGGCATAGAACGCGTCAGATGTCCTGACCGCTCTCGATGCAGAACTTAACGGCTTGGGTGCGGCTCTCGACGTCGAGCTTGCGATAGATGCTGCGCAAGTGCAGCGCCACGGTCACGGTTTCGATGCCGAGCTGCTTGCCGATGTCGGCATTGGTGTCTCCGGCGACCAACTGGCGCAACACCTGCCGTTCGCGCTGGGTGAGCGTGGCAAGCACCCGCATGGCCGAGGTCTGTGAGCCGCCCGCCTTGCGGTCCGCGCCCTGCGCATGGCCGAACTCCGCCGGCATGTATCGTTCGCCGGACAATATCAAGCGCACGGCATTCAGCATGGCGCGCCCGCCGATGGTCTTCGGAATGAAACCGGCCGCGCCGGCGGCAAGCGCATCCTCGGCATTCTCCGGCGTCGCCTCGCCGCTGATGACGGCGATGCGCGCTTCGGGAAAGCGGCGCTGCACCGCCTTCACGCCCGCCAGTCCGTTCATGCCGGGCATTCTGAGATCGAGGATGATCAATTCGTATTTCGTGCCCGTGTCGGCCTTGACGAGCACCGATGCCAAATCCGCCGCCTTGTCGATTTGCACATCGGGCCCGAGCTTCGCCAGATGCCCTTCCAGCATGTCGGCGACGAGGACGTGATCGTCCGCGATCATCAGTCGCATGGCCGCGCCTCTTCAGCTCGTTGTGACGTTCTGCGGCGGGTCTTCCGGCGGCAAGGTTTGGCGCAGATAGTTGCGCAACTCGGCGATCCGCAGCGGCTTGAGCATGCTGGATAAGGTTGCGATGCCATGGCGCTTGGCGAGTTTGTCGGCGCTCGCCAAGTAGTTGGAGCTGTATCCCGTGATCAGCAGGATTTTACCCTTGAAGCCGGCCGAACCAAACACCTGAAGCAATTCGATACCGTCGATATCCGGCATGACGATGTCGAGAATGACCAGATCGGGTTGCAAAGCGGCAAAGAGCCGCTTCGCCTCGCGGGACGACGTGGTGACGTCGACCGCATAGCCCATCGGTTCCGCGACGTTGCGGATCAATTCGCCGATGTCGGCCTGATCGTCGACGATCAGGATTTTTGGCGCCGTTGCCATCTAGGCCTCGCCCTTGATCAAGCGCGCGACGCATGCGAACTCATGCTCGGCAGGTGATCGCCACGCCGGCAACGGCGACACGTGGCCGACTGCGCACGCCGTGTGGCCGTCGCAAGCGTTCGTGTGCGAGATGGTTTCCGCATTGGCCCGAAGCGAAAAGTGGCTTCCTGAGAACAACCCGGCCAAGTAGGCGCCCATAGGCCAATCCTTCCTGCCAAGCCAACAATTCTCTCATTAGTAGGACAATAGCCGAAGCGCTCAAACGCGGCAGCGCGGAACCGCCTATGGGCTAGTTCGCTATGCGCGCGGCCAAGTCGCTCGACGCGGGAACGGCGGAAGACGCGCGGTCACAGCTCAATGTAGATGCCGCGGTAAACTGCAAATGCTTTCATTCTGGCGACCATTTGCAAATCTAACCGGCAATGCGTCCGGCAATTCGCGGATGTCGGTCGAACAAATCTTGCGGGTCATACGAAATTATGCCCGCTTCCATATGCAATTGTTGCGATAGGAACAGAATTATCCTCGCCATTTAGCAATGGGTAAGCCTTGGCTTGCATGATGACTTCGCGGCACGGCGTTTTGTGGTGTGCCGCTAGTCCGGAGAGTTCTCGCGCCGCCGGTATTTCAGTCTAGGGCACGCGCGACGGCCGGGCCGGCATCCCCCACAGCCGGCCCGGCCTCTCCCGCCTCCTTCGCAAATTCCGCCCCTTAGGCGCTGGCATCGGCGAAGGTTTTGTTCTGCTCGGCCAGTTGGCGCAGCAGCGCCGCCGGTTTCCATCGCTGGCCGTAGAGTTTTTCCCATTCGAGCAATTGCGCATAGATGGCCTTGGGTCCGAATTGCTCGGCCCAATGCATCAGGCCGCCGCGGTAGCGCGGGAAGCCGAAGCCGTAGAGCCACATCACGTCGACGTCGCTGGCGCGCGTCGCGATGCCTTCGCCGATGATCTTGCAGGCTTCGTTGACGGAGGCGAACAGCACGCGCTTGAGAATCTCCTCGTCCGATATGGGCCGCGCGTTGATGCCGAGTTCGCGGCGCATGTCGACAATGATGCGCTCGACTTCCGGATCCGGATGCGGGGTGCGGTCGCCCTTCTCGTATTTGTACCAGCCGGCGCCGGTCTTCTGGCCGTAGCGGCCGAGCTCCACCAGCTTGTCGGCGATCGGCAGCTTGCGGTACTTCGGATCCGCCGCGGCGCGGCGTTTGCGCCCCGCGTATCCGATGTCACCGCCGGCCAAGTCCGCGACGGCGAACGGGCCCATGGGATAGCCGAAATCCGTCAGCACCTTGTCGACCTGCTGGGGCAGCGCGCCTTCCTCGATCAGGATGCTGGCTTCCGCGGTGAAGGGCCCGCGGCTGCGGTTGGCGACGAACCCGTCGCAATTGCCGCATACCACCCCGATCTTTCCGATGCGCTTGGCGAGCTTGGTGGTGGCGGCGATGACCTCCGGCGTCGTGTGCTTGCCTTTGACGATCTCGAGCAGCTTCATCACGTTCGCCGGGCTGAAGAAGTGCGTGCCGATGACGTGCTCGGGCCGCTTGGTCGCGGCGGCGATCTGGTCCACATCCAAGGCCGACGTGTTCGAGGCCAGGATGGCGCCCGGCTTCATCGTCTTGTCGAGCTTGCCGAACACCTCTTTCTTCACCGCCATGTCTTCGAACACCGCTTCGATGACGATGTCGGCGTCGCCGATCTCGTCATAGGATTGCGCGGGCGTGATCAGCTTCAGGCGCTTTTGCATCTCTTCGGCCTTGAGCGATCCACGTTGCACCGATACCTCGTAGGTCTTGGCGATGCGCGCCATGGCCTTGTCGAGCGCGTCCTTGCTTGCCTCCATCACCCGCGCAGGAATTCCGAAATCGGCGCAGGACATGGCGATGCCGCTGCCCATGGTGCCGCCGCCGATCACGGCGACAGAACGGATCTCCGGCGCCGCCGTATCCTTGGTGATGCCGGGAACCTTGGCAGCTTCGCGCTCGGCGAAGAAGGCGTAGCGCAGCGACTTGGCCTCCGCGCCGTTGACCAGCTCGGCGAAGATTTCACGCTCGCGCTTCAGCCCGTCGGCCAGCGGCAGCTTCGTCGCCGCTTCCACGGCCTCGATGCATGCGTAAGGTGCGCGCTGATTGCGGGCGGAGCGCGCGATCTTCTTGCGCATGTCGTCGAAGGTCGCGGCATTGGCCTCTTTCAGGCGATCGTTCCTGTCGCCCACGCGTGGAATGGGGCGCACGGCGGCGATCTTCTCCGCGAAGGCCACGGCGGATTTTAGCAAGTTGCCGTCGTCGACCACCTCGTCCAGCACGCCGAGCGCCTTGGCTTCCGGCGCGGGCACGTGGCGTCCGGTCACGATCATGTCGAGCGCCGCCTTGGGCCCGATCAGGCGCGGCAGGCGCTGGGTGCCGCCGCCGCCCGGAATGATGCCGATCAGGACTTCCGGCAAGCCGACCTTGGCGCTTCGCGTGGCAATGCGGTAGTGGCAGGCGAGCGCGTTCTCCAACCCGCCGCCGAGCGCGTGGCCGTGGATGGCGGCGACGACCGGCTTCGTGCATTCGTCGAGAACGTCATAGGTCCGTTTGGCCGGCACCGGCCGGGCCGTGCCCATGACCTTGATGTCGGCGCCTGCGATGAAGCTGCGCCCGGCGCCGATCAGCACCATGGCCTTGATGCTCGGGTCGGCGTTTCCCGCGGTGAGGCATTCGACGATCCCCTCGGGTACGCCGGGACTGAGCGCGTTGACCGGCGGGTTGTCGACGGTGATGACGCCGATGGCACCGTGTTTCGTGAGTTCTACCAGCTTGGCCATGTTGCTCTCCCCTGTCTGCGTGAGGCGACTCTAAGCCGTCCGAACGCCGGCGCAAACCTGCCGTGAACGCCCCACGGTTGCCGCCGCTGCGGGTGATGATGCAGAGTGCGCCGACGGTGTGTCGGAAGGGATCTGGGCCGTGCCGCTGATCGATCTCGCATCGCTGAAGCCGCTGTTCGCGCCGCAAAGCGTTGCCGTGATCGGCGCATCGGCCGATCCGGGCAAGATCGGCGGCGCGCCGGTGAACTTCATGAAGACGAGCGGCTTCAAGGGCCGGCTCATCCCGGTCAATCCGAACGCGAAGGAAATCCAAGGTCTCCCGGCATTTCCCACCATTGCCGACGTGGACGGGCCGATCGATCTAGCGGTCTTCGCCGTGCCCGCGGCGCTGGTGCTGCCGGCGCTGGAGGCTTGCGCCAAGAAGGGAGTGCGCTCGGTCGCCATGTTCAGCGCAGGCTTCGCCGAAGTCAGCGACGAGGGCCGCCGCCAGCAGGAGCGCATGACCGCGATCGCGCGCGACGCCAAGATGCGCCTGCTCGGTCCGAACTGCATGGGCGTGGTGAACTTCGCCAACCGGATGGTCGCGACGTTCCACGCAGGCTTCGCGCAGATCGAACAGGGCGGCCGCATCGGCATGGTGAGCCAAAGCGGCGCCTTCGGCGGCCTGTCGCACATGATCGCGAGAGACCGCGGGCTGTCGTTCACCTATTGCATGACCACCGGCAACGAGGCGGACGTGGAAGCGTCCGATTGCCTCGCCTTCCTGGCGCAAGATCCCGCGACCCGCGTCGTGCTGCTCTACCTGGAGGGGGTGCGCAACGGCCCGAAGTTCATTGAGGCGCTGGAGCTGGCGCGCGCCAACAACAAGCCCGTGGTCGCCATCAAGCTGGGCGCCACGGACGTCGGCGCGAAGGCGGCGGCCTCGCACACGGCATCGCTTGCCGGCGCCGATGCGGCCTACGACGCCCTGTTCCGTCAGTATGGCGTCTACCGCGCGCGGAACTTCGAGGAATTCTTCGACATCGGCTATGCCTGCGCGATCGGAGACGTGCCTCACGGCCGCTCCGTCGGCCTGGTCACCGTGTCGGGCGGCGTCGGCGTGCTCATGGCCGACGAAGCCGTAAGCCGCGGGTTGGACGTGACGCCTTTGCCCGAGGCAGCGCAAGCCAAAGTGAAAGCCCTGGTTCCCATTGCCGGGACCGGCAATCCGATCGACGTCACCGGCCAGGTGGTGGCCGACATCGGCCTGTTCGAAAAAGCGCTACAAATCGTCATCGCCGACGGCGGC
This sequence comes from Candidatus Cybelea sp., assembly GCA_035632095.1. Classification (GTDB taxonomy): domain Bacteria; phylum Pseudomonadota; class Alphaproteobacteria; order Ferrovibrionales; family Ferrovibrionaceae; genus DASQHM01. The sequence goes on from DASQHM010000001.1 coordinate 10,187, forward strand.
TACGACAGTCTGGTGTCGTTCATCGGCTCGGCCGGACGCAATCAGGACCGCATGGACCGGCTGCACCGGCTTTGGGCCGACCTCCGCCGGCAATATCCCCGCAAGCTGCTCGTCACCTCCGGCCTCAACACGCCGGCGTCGCGGGCGCATCTGCAGACCTTCGGCGTCCTGAGCTTCGAGGAGCCGACCTATGCGGTACGCGCCATCGCGGCCTTGGCATGGTTCGGTGAAGCATTGGCGTCGCCGATCGAAAAGCCGGCCCCTTCGCCGCGACTGCCGATTCCGTCCATGCCCATGAACGAAGTCGAGACCATGGTCCTGCTGCGCCGGGCCGGATTGCCGATGGTGGACGAGCGTCTGGCGAAAAATGCGGCGGAGGCCGAGCGTGCGGCGGCGGAACTCGGGTTTCCCGTGGTGCTCAAGGTGGTCTCGGCCGACATCCTGCACAAATCCGACGTGGGCGGTGTGGCGCTCGATTTGAAGGACGCTGCGGCGGTGCGCGAGGCATTCAAACGCATCATGACGACGGTGAGGTCGCACGAGCCCAAGGCGCGCATCGACGGCTGCCTGGTGGCGCCCATGGTCGGCGACGGGGTGGAGACCATTCTCGGGGTCAATCGCGATCCCGTTCTGGGCCCGGTCGTCATGTTCGGACTCGGCGGCATTTTCGTCGAGGCGCTGAAGGACGTGACGTTCCGTGTCGCGCCGTTCGGATTGAAAGAGGCGCACCGCATGATCCGGGATATCCGCGCTTACCCGATTCTCGAAGGACTGCGCGGCCGTCCGCCCGCCGACGTCGATGCCTTGGCGGAAACCCTGTCGCGACTGTCCGCGTTCACGGCGGCCCATGCCGACGACATCGAGAGCCTCGACCTCAATCCGGTCATGGTCCGGCCGAAGGGCAAGGGCGTGGTGGCCCTCGATGCCGTGCTGGTGCCGCGGACGCGCCGTTGAACGGCCCGGATTTGCCAAAAGCCGGTCAGGCTCGTACATACTGACCCGAAGTCGTCATCGGAGGGATCGATGGAACGCTCCTTCGCCAAGGAGGTCCGCCTGCTGCGCAAGGGCGCCGGCGAGGTTTTCGAGGGCGAGGGCATTCTCGCCATCACCAAGGCGCTGCTGCAGTCGGGCGTTGCCTATGTGGGCGGCTATCAGGGCGCACCCGTCTCGCACTTGGTCGACGTGTTGAGCGATGCCAAGGATCTGCTGGAGGAGTTGGGCGTCCATCTCGAAGCCTGCGCCAACGAGGCCGCCGCCGCCGCCATGCTTGCGGCATCCATCAATTATCCGCTGCGGGGCGCGGCCGTCTGGAAATCGGTCGTCGGCACCAACGTCGCTTCGGATGCGCTGTCCAATCTGGCGTCGGCCGGCGTCATCGGCGGGGCGCTGATCGTGCTCGGCGAGGATTACGGCGAGGGTGCCAGCATCATCCAGGAGCGAACCCACGCCTTCGCCATGAAATCGTCCATCTGGCTGGTCGATCCGCGGCCCGATCACACGCGCATCGTCGATCTGATCGAGCAGGCGTTCGATCTGTCGGAAGCGTCGAACACGCCGGTGATGATGGAGTTTCGCATCCGCGCCTGCCACATGCGCGGGCGCTTCGTCGCGCGCGACAACGTGGCGGCGGCGCATTCAAAGCGGAATCCGTTGACCAAGCCGGAATTCGATCAGGCCCGCATCTGCCTGCCGCCTTCGACCTATTTGCAGGAGCGGCTGAAGATCGAGAAGCGGTTCCCGGCGGCAATCGAATTCATTCGCCATGCCCGGATGAACGAGGTCATGCCGGGGCGGATCGACGACGTCGGCATCATCGTCCAGGGCGGCATCTACAACACGGTGATCCGCGCCCTGCAGCAGCTCGGCCTCGCCGACACGTTCGGCAAGAGCGTGCTGCCGATCTATGTGCTGAACGTGACCTATCCGCTGGTGCCGGACGAGGTCACGGCGTTTTGCGCCGGCAAGCGCGCCGTGCTCATGGTCGAGGAAGGCAATCCCGACTATCTCGAACAGGCGACCAATGCGCTGCTGCGGAAGGCCGAACTCAACACCACGATCGTCGGCAAGGCCGTACTGCCCATGGCGGGCGAGTACACCTCCGAAGTCGTGCTGACCGGCCTGGCCCGTTTCCTCGAGGGCACCATGCCGCAGGGCGTCGACATCGCGGGCATCGCCGCCGTGCTGGAACGCATCACCTTCGAGAAGAAGCGGGCGCTCAACCTGCTCGGCGGTCCGGTCCCGAAGCGCCCGCCGGGCTTCTGCGTCGGGTGTCCGGAGCGGCCGGTGTTCAGCGCCATCAAGCTGGTCGAGCGCGAGGTCGGAAAGATCCATATCGCGGCCGACATCGGCTGCCACACGTTCTCGACGCTGGAGCCGTTCTATCTCGGCAATTCGGTGCTGGGCTACGGACTAGGCCTCGCCAGCGCCGCAGGCGTGGCGCCGGCCTTCGACAAGCGCGTCGTCAGCGTCATGGGCGACGGCGGCTTCTGGCACAACGGACTGACTTCGGGCGTCGCCGGCGCCATGTCCAACAAGTCCGACTCCGTCCTCATCATCATGAACAACGGCTACACGTCCGCGACCGGCCAGCAGACTCTGCTGTCTTCCACTGACGGCGGCCAGCATCGGCCCATGGCCAGCATTCAGAACGCCGTGGCCAATATGGGGGTGCGCTGGGTGCGCACCATCCGCACCTACAGCGTCGGCACCATGGTGAAGACCTTGCGCGAAGCCATGACCACCGGCGAAAAGGGCCTCAAGGTCATCGTGGCCGACGGCGAATGCCAATTGGCGCGCCAGCGCCGCATCCGGCCCGCCGTCCGCAAGGATCTGGAGGCCGGCCGCCGAGTGGTGCGCACGCGCTTCGGCGTCGACGACGACGTGTGCACCGGCGATCACTCGTGCATCCGCTTGTCGGGGTGTCCGTCCCTGACCGTGAAGACGAGCAGCGATCCGCTCCGCGTCGACCCGGTGGCGCACGTGAACAACGATTGCGTCGGCTGCGGTCTTTGCGGCGAAGTGGCGGACGCGGCGGTGCTCTGCCCCTCGTTCTATCGCGCCGATATCGTGCAGAACCCGAAGCCCTGGGATCGCTGGCTCGCCGCGTTTCGCTTAAGCGTGATCGACTGGCTGCGTTCCCGCCGGCCCGCGGCCGCCTTCGCCAGCCCTGCCGAATGACCTTGCCATGACGGCCAAGCCCGTTTCGGTGCTGATCGCGGCGCTCGGCGGCGAGGGCGGCGGCGTGCTCACCGACTGGCTGGTGGACGCGGCGCTGCGGGCCGACCTGCCGGTGCAGGGCACATCGATCCCGGGCGTGGCGCAGCGTACCGGCGCCACTACCTACTACGTCGAGGTCCACCCCGAAACCAATGCCGCGCTGGAAGGCCGGCGGCCGGTGTTCGGACTCTATCCGTCGGTCGGCGATCTCGACGTGATGGTCGCGTCGGAATTGCTGGAGGCGGGACGCGCCATCGAAAACGGCTTCGTCACGCCCGACCGCACGGTGCTCATCGCAGCGACCCACCGCATCTTTGCGACGATCGAGAAGATGCAGATGGCCGACGGCCGCTTCGATGAATCGCGCGTCTTCCGCGCCGCGCGCGAGATGCCGAAGCGCGCCATCCTGTTCGACCTGACGCGGCGCGCCGAGACGCGATCGCAGCCCCTGAACGCGGTTCTGCTCGGCGCCATCGCCGGTTCGGGAAAATTGCCGATCGCGGAAACGCACTACCGCGCCGCCATCGTCGCGAGCGGCATCGCGGTTGAACCGAACCTGGCCGGATTTGCGCTCGGGCTCGACCTGGCGCAAGGGCGGGTCGAATTGCTGGCGCCGCCGCCCAAGGCTCCGGCGAAGCCGGCGACCGACTTGCCGGCGCTGATCGCCGAGGCGGTCGATCGCGTGCCCGCCGCATGTCTCGACGTGGTCGAGCGCGGCATCGCCAGGCTCGGCGACTACCAGGACGCGGCCTATGCGCGGCTCTATCTCGACCGCCTCTATCCGGTTCTCGCGGCTGGCGGCACCGCGCGGCTCGGGGCCGAGGTGGCGCGCCACTTGGCGCTCTGGATGGCGTACGAGGACGTGATCCGCGTGGCCGACCTGAAGAGCCGGCCGGAGCGCCTTGCCAAAGTGCGCGAGGAGGTGCGCGCCCAAGCCGACGAGCCCGTCGCGGTGACGGAATTCTTCAAGCCGGGCATCGACGAGATCGCCGCCATATTGCCGCAGCGGCTCGGCCGCGCCGTGCAAGGCTTCGCCGAACGGTTCAATCTCGTCGGCCGGCTGAATGTGGCGATGCCGCTCAAGAGCACCAGCATCACCGGCTATGCGCGGCTTCGCATGCTGGCGCGTTTGAAGCCGTGGCGGCGGAAAACCTTGCGCTATGCGGAAGAGCAGGCGCTGATCGAGCGCTGGCTCGAAGCCGTCCGCCGCGCCGCGCCGCGCGATCCGGCTTTGGCGCTGGAGATTGCGGCTTGCGCGCGGCTGCTGAAGGGATACAGCGACACCTACCGGCGGGGGCGCGGCAATTTCCTGGCGATCATGGACCGGATCGTGCATCCGGCCCTCAACGGCATGCTGAAGGCCGACGCGGCCGAGGCCGTACGGACGGCGCGCGATGCGGCCTTGGCCGACCCGGACGGCGCCAAGTTGGCGCAAGCGCTCGACATGCTGCCGCGAACGGCACCCGAGGCGGTACAAACGCAGACGATCAACGCAGGCCAAACCGGCGATTGAACGCCGGGCCGGCTTCAAAGGGGGGAACGATGAAGATATCGATGGCCGCGCTGCTGGCGGGTTTGCTCGCCTTCGGCGCCAACGCGGCCGACGCGCCGCCGGTCAAGCTCGGCGTGCTCACCGACCAGTCGGGCGTCTTCGCCGATCTGGCTGGGCGCGGCTCGGTGACTGCGGCGGAAATGGCGGTGGAGGATTTCGGCGGCCAAGTGTTGGGACGCAAGATCCAGGTCATCGCCGCCGATCACCAGAACAAGCCCGACATCGGCCTTGCCATTGCGAAGCAATGGTATGACACCGAGGACGTCGATGTGATTCTCGACGTGCCGCAATCGGCGATCGCGCTCGGCGTGCAGCAAATCGCGCGCGAGCGGAACAAGCTGGTGCTGTACTCCTCGGCCGGGACCTCGGACCTCACCGGCACCGCCTGCTCGCCGGTCGGCATCCAATGGACCTGGGATACGGACGGGCAGAGCCGCAGCATCGCCAAGGCCATCATCCAGGAGGGCGGCGACACCTGGTTCTTCCTCACGGCGGATTTCGCCTTCGGTAAGGCCATGGAGCGCGACGCCTCGCACTTCGTGGAGCAGAACGGCGGCAAGGTGCTTGGCGCGGTGCATCATCCGCTGAACACATCCGACTTCTCCTCGTTCCTGGTCACGGCGCAGGCGTCGAAGGCGAAGATCGTGGCCTTGGCCAACGGCGGCACGGACACGGCGAATTCCATCAAGCAGGCGGCGGAATTCGGCTTGGCGCGCGGCGGACAAAAGCTGGCGGCGCTGGCAATCTACATCACGGACGTGAACGCGCTCGGCTTGGAGAAGGCGCAAGGCCTGCTGCTGGCGGAGAGCTGGTATTGGGATCAGGACGCCGCGAGCCGTGCCTGGTCGCAGCGCTTTTTTGCGGTGCGCAAGGCCATGCCGACCTCGATACAGGCTGGCGTCTATTCATCGGTCATGCACTATTTGAACGCCGTGAAGGCGACGGGCTCGCTCGACGGACCCAAGGTCGCAACCCAGATGCGCGCCATGCCGGTGGACGATTTCTTCGCCAAGGGCGGCGCCATCCGCGCCAACGGCCGCATGGTGCACGACACGCTGCTGATGGAAGTGAAGCGGCCGGCCGACAGCAAATACCCGTGGGACTATTACCACATCCTGCGCCGCATTCCTGGCGAGCAGGTGTTCCGCTCCGCGGCCGAAAGCGGCTGCCCGCTTACGAAGTAGCACGCCCGCAAAGCAAAACGCCGCCGGATCGCCCGGCGGCGTTTGCGTTCGGCGACGGCCGCGTTATTGCGCGGCGACGCCCGACTGCTGATGGGCGCGGCCGGCGTCGAATTCTTCCGCCACTCGCTGGTCCTGTTCCAGAAGCGCCGCCGAGTCGAGATTGGCGAGATCGAGCACGCCCATGTCGGCGTAAGCCTTCTGCACCTTCTCTCCCCACAGCCCGATATCCTTGATGGTCGGCACGATGCGGCTGAACAGGCGGCCGCGGAAATACTGCATGGCCGGTGAGTTCTGGGTGATCTCGACGCATTCCTTCTTCGGCAGGCCGACGGATTCCCAAAGCTCCTCGGAGAGGAAGCGGTCGCGCATGTGGTAGCAGGCTTCCACCACGAACTCCTCGCGCTCGCCGCGCTCGTGCTCGGTCAGGTTGGGGTAGTAGTCGCGCAGCGCCAGGCGGCCGAAGGCCACATGCCGGGCTTCGTCCTGCATGACGTAGGCGTTCACGGCGGCGGCAAGCGGATTGCCCGCCTGATCGCGCAAGCGCTGGAAGGCCGCGAGCGCCAGGCCTTCGATCAGAACCTGCATGCCGAGATAGGTGAAGTCCCAGCGCGAATCGCGAATCACGTCCTCCAACAGCGCGCGCAGCGGCGGTGTGATCGGATAGGCGAGCTCGAACTTGTCGTGCAAAAGGCGCGAATAGGCTTCCACGTGGCGCGCCTCGTCCATCACCTGGGTCGCGGCGTAAAACTTCGAATCGACGTTCGGCACCTGCTGCACGATTTTCGCGGTGCAGATCAGCGCGCCTTGCTCGCCGTGCAGGAACTGCGAAATCTGCCAGGCCTGGCCGTGGCGGCGGAAATTCGCCTGTTCCTTCTTGGTCATCTTGTTCCAGATGTCGGTGCCGTAGATGCCGATCGCCTGGTCCGGCAGCACCATCGGGTTTTCCGGGTCGAGGTCCTGGGTCCAGTCGATGCGCTCGGCCGCGTCCCATTGCTGCTTCTTGCCCTTGTCATAAAGGCTGAGCAGGCCGGCGCGGCCGTCGTCATATTCCCAGCGCAGCACGGTGTTGGATTCGCCGTTCACGCGCCAATTGGTCTGCTCCACCGGAAGCGCGTATTTGAATTCGGTCGCCATGGTTCGTCCTTCGAGGTGTTTCCACGCCGGGTGATCAAGCCGTCCCGCCGCCACGGAACGATCATTCCGCAAGCCTACCGCAACTCCGCGGGAAATGCCACAGGATCGTTGCCACTCAGCGATTTACAAGCCTGCGCCGTTGATTGACAGCCGGTGCCGCCGCGCCCCACAGTGCCATCGACTGCGGCGTCAAAAGAATAATCTTGGGAGGGCGCATGACCTGGTCGCTGGTCGCACGCGACCCGCAATCGGGCGCGTTCGGGGTCATCATCGCGACGAAATTCTTCGCGGTCGGCGCGCTCTGTCCCTACGCCATGAGCGGCGTCGGCGCGCTCTCGACCCAGGCGCTGGTCAATCCGACCTACGGGCCGCGCGGCATGCGCCTGCTGGGGCAGGGCATGGCGGCGGGCGATGTGGTGCGCGCGTTGATCGTCGATGACGAGGGCCGCGACCACCGGCAGGTGCATGTGCTCGATGCGGCCGGCCGCAACGCCGCGCATACGGGGGCGGCTTGCGTCGAATGGTGCGGGCATCAGCTCGGAGAGGGCTTCTCGGTCGCCGGCAACATGCTCGCCGGGCCGGCGGTGGTCGCGGATACCTTTGCCACCTATGGCGCAAACGGCGGTCTGCCGTTTGCCGAACGGCTGCTGAAAGCCATGGCGGCTGGCGAGGCGGCGGGCGGCGACAAGCGCGGCAAGCAATCCGCCGCCATGATTATCTTCTCCACGGAAGACTACCCTGAGCTCGACATCCGAGTCGACGATCACGCGGAGCCGCTGACCGAGTTGGCACGGCTCCATCGCGAAAGCCAAAACGTGTTCGGCGTGTTCCGCCAGTTCCTGCCGACCCGCGCCAATCCCTCGGGCACCTTCGACCGCGCGGCGATCAATGCGGCGATCGAGCGTCGTGCGAAAGAGGGCCGCTCGGGCGCATGAGCCACGACAATCTGCTCGAAGTGGAGAACCTCGCTGTCTCTTTCGTCACCGACGAAGGCAAATTTCCCGCCGTCGACGGCGTGAGCTTCGCCATGGCGCGAGGCCGCACGCTCGGCATCGTCGGCGAATCCGGCTCGGGAAAAAGCGTCACCGCGCTCGCCATCATGGGCCTGTTGCCGCAACCGCCCGCGCACGTCTCTGGATCGGTGCGTTTCGACGGCGTCGACCTGCTCGCCCTGCCGCCGGCCCGCATGGCCGAGCAGCGCGGCGACCGGCTGGCGATGATCTTCCAGGAGCCGATGACGTCGCTGAACCCGGTGTTCACCGTGGGCGAGCAGATCGCCGAGGGCATCTTGCGCCATCGGCACGTGGATCACGCCGAAGCGCGCAAGCGGGCCACCGATATGCTGAAGCGATGCGGCATTCCCTCGCCCGAGCAGCGCTACGACGAATATCCGCACAAGTTGTCGGGCGGCATGCGCCAACGCGTGATGATCGCCATGGCGCTGGCCTGCGATCCGGAATTGCTGATCGCCGACGAACCGACCACGGCGCTCGACGTCACCATCCAGGCGCAGATTCTCGACCTGATGCGGCGGCTTCGCGACGAAACCGACGCGGCCATCATGCTGATCACCCACGACCTCGGCGTCATTGCCGAACTCGCGCAGGACGTGATCGTCATGTACGCCGGAAAGGTGGTGGAGCGCGCAGGTGTCACCGATCTCTTTCGCGATCCGCAGCACCCCTACACCCTCGGCTTGCTTGGCGCTATCCCGACAATCACCCGTTTGCAGGAGCGCCTGACGGCCATCGAAGGCATGGTGCCCAATCCGCAATCGCTGCCCCAGGGCTGCCGCTTTCACCCGCGCTGTCCGCTGGCCGATCAAAAATGCCGCAGCGAGGAGCCGCCGCTCGCCGCAATCAAGCCGGGCCATGCCAGCGCCTGCTGGAAAGCCCCGCTGGAGGTGAGTCTTGCCTGAAGCGCCGCTGCTCGAAGTCCGGCATTTGGTGAAGCACTTCCGCGTCACCAGGGGCTTTCTCCTCGGCCGCAATGCCGGCCTGGTGAAAGCGGTCGACGATGTGAGTTTCACGCTTCGCGCCGGCGAGACGCTGGCGCTGGTCGGCGAATCGGGTTGCGGCAAGACGACAACCGGCCGCCTGGTGCTGCGATTGACCGAACCGACGTCGGGCCAAGTGCTCTTCTCGGGCCGCGACGTGTTTTCCCTCGGGCCGGAGGAAATGCGGGCGCTGCGCCGCGAAATGCAGATCGTGTTTCAAGATCCCTACGCATCGCTCAATCCGCGCATGACGGTGGAGCAGATCGTGGGCGAGCCGCTGCACTTGCACGGCCTCGCCGAAGGCCGCGCGCGCATCGAGCGCGTGCATGAGTTGCTCCGGCTGGTCGGCCTGCCGCCGCAGCACGCGCGGCGCTATCCGCACGAGTTCTCCGGCGGCCAGCGGCAGCGCATCGGCATCGCCCGCGCCCTGGCCGTGTCGCCGAAGCTCATCGTCTGCGACGAGCCGGTGTCGGCTCTCGATGTTTCGGTGCAGGCGCAAGTGCTCAACCTGCTGAAGGATCTGCAGGCGCAATTCGGCCTCGCCTATATCGTCGTCGCGCATGATCTCGCGGTGGTGCGGCACATCGCCGACCATGTGGCGGTGATGTACCTCGGCAAGATCGTCGAGGGCGCGAGCGCGCCGGACCTGTTCGAAGCGCCACGGCACCCCTATACCCAGGCGCTCATGTCCGCCATTCCGATCGCCGATCCGGCGGCGCGGCGTCAGCGCATCATTCTGCAGGGCGATGTGCCGAGCCCGCTCAATCCGCCCTCGGGCTGCCGCTTCCATGGCCGCTGTGCTTACGCGCAAGCGCGGTGCAAGAGCGAAGAGCCGGCGCTGATCGAAGACGGCGCCGGGCATGCGGTCGCGTGTCACTTCTGGCGCGACATTGCCGTACAGCCGGCGATCACCCAGGCGGAGACGCCGATGGCGCCGCACGTGGCCAAATTGCAGGCGATGTATCGCGCACGCCATACCGGCCGGCGCGACGGCGGCAATTCCCCGTGATCGGTATTGCATTGGCTTGACAGGGCGTTAGCCGCGCCCAAAGATCGCGCGCAAACCTGAGCAACAGGTAGCCCAGCCGATGCGGGCGGCAACAACAGGGGGCACATATGCAACGCACGACAATGTTAGCGCTGGCGCTCGGCTTGAGCGTCGCCGGCGCCGCGGCGGCAAGCGCGCAAACCTTGCGCATCGGCTTGGCCGAAGATCCCGACATTCTCGATCCGACGCAAGGGCGCACCTTCGTCGGCCGCATCGTGTTCGCGTCGCTTTGCGACAAACTGTTCGACATCACGCCCGACCTGAAGGTCGTGCCGCAGCTCGCGCTGTCCTATGCGTGGTCGGAAGACGCCAAGCATCTGACCATTCAGCTTCGCAAGGGCGTCAAGTTCCAGGACGGCGAGGCGTTCAACGCGGCGGCGGCCAAGTTCAACTTCGAGCGCCACATCAACATGCCGGGCTCGAACCGCAAGGGCGAGCTTTCGGCGGTGCAGACCGTCGATGTGGTCGATGATTCCACCGTCCGGCTCAATCTCGCGCAGCCCTATTCCCCGCTCATCGCCCAGCTTACCGATCGCGCCGGCATGATGGTCTCACCCAAGGCGGCCCAGGCGCTCGGCGACAAATTCGGCACGGCGCCGGTCTGCGCCGGCCCGTTCAAGTTCGTGGAGCGCGTGCCGCAGGACCGCATCGTGCTCGAGCGCTTCGCCGACTATTGGGACAAGGGCCGCATCCATTTCGACAAGGTGGTGTTCACGCCGATTGTGGACAGCACCGTCCGTCTTTCCAATCTGCAGTCCGGCGGGCTCGAAATCGCCGAGCGCGTCGCCGCCACCGACCTTCCCGCCATTCGCGCGGACAAGCGCCTGAAGGCGGCGTCCATCGTCGAGCTTGGCTATCAGGGCATCACCTTCAACGTCGCCAACGGACCGCGGTCGAAGAACCCGCTCGGCGCCGATGCGCGCGTGCGGCAGGCGTTCTCGCTTGCCATCGATCGCGCCGCCATCACCAACGTGGTCTACAACGGCGAGTTCTTTCCCGGCAATCAGTGGGTGCCGACCAACAATCCCTATTACGTGAAGAGCGTGCCGGTGCCGAAGCGCGACGTCGCGCGCGCGAAGGAGCTGCTGGCCGAGGCGGGAACACCCCATCCGCAGGTGACCCTGATGACGCCGCCCAATCCGGACATCCTCCAGGTGGCGCAGCTCATCCAGGCCATGACCAAGGATGCGGGTTTCGAGGTCAAGATTCAGGCGACGGAATTTGCCGCGGCGCTGCAATCCTCGCAAAAGGGCGACTTCGAAGCATTCCTGATCGCCTGGAGCGGCCGCACCGATCCGGACGGCAACATCTTCAGCTTCATCTCGTGCAAGGGGCCGCTGAACGACGGACACTATTGCAACGAGGACGTGGACAAGGAGCTCGCTCTCGCGCGCACGGTGGAAGACCCGCCGGAGCGCCTGAAGCATTACGCCAAGGTCGAAGCGATCGTCTCCAAGGAACTGCCGATCATCTACCTGTTCCATCGCCAGTGGCTTTGGGCCATGAGCGCGAAACTGAACGGCTTCGTCGCCTATCCGGACGCGCTGATCCGGCCGCAGGACCTCAAGGTGAACTGAGCGTCGCCGCGCCGGCCCGGCGACGCGCCCATGCTGGCCTTCCTGGTCCGGCGCCTCGCCATCGTTGGGCCGACGCTGGTCTTCGTTTCGATGCTCATTTTCGGCCTGCAGCAGTTGCTGCCGGGCGATCCGGCGCTGGCCCTGGCTGGTGAAGACCGCGATCCAAACGTCATCGCCTTCATTCACCAGCGCTATCACCTGGACGAACCGATCCCGGTCCGCTATCTGCTTTGGGTCGAAGGCGTGCTGCACGGCGATTTCGGCGATTCGATCCGTGACAAATTGCCGGTCGGCGGGCTGATCGCCCAGAAGCTTCCTGTCACCATCGAGCTCGCGGCGCTCGCCATGTTGATCGCGCTTGCCATCGGCATTCCGGCCGGGATCGTCTCGGCGGTGCGCAAGGATTCGCTCGCCGACTACGCCGCCAACATGCTCGGGCTCGCCGGCCTCTCGATCCCGAATTTCTGGCTCGGCATCATGCTCATCCTGCTGTTCTCGGTCGAACTCGGCTGGCTGCCCGCATCCGGATTCGTGACGCTCAAGGAAGATCCGGTGCAGAACATTCGCACCTTGATCATGCCGGCCTTCGTGCTCGGCGCCGCCGTGGCGGCGGTGATGATGCGGCACACGCGAAGCGCCATGCTGAGCGTGCTGGAAGCGGACTATGTCCGCACCGCCCGCGCCAAGGGATTGACCGAGCGCGTGGTGCTGCTTCGCCACTCGCTCCGCAATGCCTTGATCCCGGTCATCACCCTCGGCGCTCTGGAGCTCGGCCAGCTTCTCTCCGGCGCGGTGCTGACCGAACAGGTGTTCTCCATTCCGGGCTTCGGACGCTTGATCGTCGAGGCGGCGTTCACGCGCGACTACGCCGTCGTGCAGGGCGTGGTCATGGTCACGGCGGCGGCCTATCTGCTGCTCAATCTTCTGGCCGACATCGCCTACGTGTTGGTCGATCCGCGGCTCAGGAGCTGAAGAAATGGTCGCGGCAGCCGGCACTGAAACCTCCGTCCCGCTTCATACCGGGAGCCGGCCGCTTCGCCGTCTGCTGCGCCGTCGCGGCGCCGTGGCGGCGGGTGTCGTGATCGCGCTATTCATCGCGGCTGCCGTCCTGGCGCCGCTGATCGCGCCCTACGATCCTCTGGCAACAGACTTCGCCGCCGTGCGCCAGGCGCCGTCGCTTCTGCACTGGCTCGGGACCGACGAGATCGGCCGCGACGTGCTGAGCCGCGTCATCTGGGGCGCGCGCATTTCGTTGCTGGCGGGCCTGGTATCCGTGGCGATCTCGGTCCTGTTCGGCGTGCCGATCGGATTGGTGTCCGGTTATGCGGGCGGCTGGACCGACGGGCTCATCATGCGGCTCACCGATGCCATGCTCGCTTGTCCGTTCCTGATCCTGGCGATTGCCTTTGCGGTGTTCCTGGGCCCGAGCCTCGAGAACGTGATGATCGCCATCGGCATTTCGACCATGCCGCAATTCGTGCGCCTGACCCGGGGCCAGGTCATGGCGGTCAAGGTCGAGGAATTCGTCGAGGCGGCGAAGGCGGTCGGCAATTCGCACCTGCGCATCGCCGTGCGCCATGTCCTCCCCAACGTGGTTTCGCCTCTGGTGGTGCAAGCCACCTTGGCGATTGCGCGCGCCATCATCGCCGAAGCGAGTCTCTCGTTTCTCGGCCTCGGCGAGGAGCCGGCGCAGCCGAGTTGGGGCAGCATGCTCAATGTGGCCAAGAACTACATCGGCCAGGCGCCCTGGATGTCGATCTGGCCGGGCCTCGCCATCGTCGGCGTCGTGCTTGCCTTCAATCTGCTCGGCGACGGATTGCGCGACGCCCTCGATCCGAAACAAAGATAGGCGACAATCGCCGCATATCGGCTTTTGGGGGCGTCCATGCGCGTTCGGGAGTTGTGCTTAGCTGCGGCGCTATTGCTGTCCGCCCTGTCTGCACTAGCGGCCGGCAGCGTGAAGGCCGCGGAGACGCCGGCAAACCCGGCCGCACCGCCCGCGGGCCTCGAAACCGGACAAGCGGTGCCGAGCGGCCAGCGCATCACGCCGACGGCCGCTCCTGGTGCGCTGTTTCAGCCGCTCAACCCAGACCTTCCAAACAAGCCGGATTATCTGGCCGGCCAGGCTGTGACGCTGGCGAGCAGCCCCGACGGCGCGACGCTGCTAGTCCTTACCAGCGGCTTCAACCGCAACTTTGATGCGGGCGGCAAGGTCGTTCCGGATCAATCGCGCGAATACGTGTTTGTCTACGACATCGCCGGGCCGGCGCCGGCGAAGCGGCAAGTGATCCAAGTGCCGAATACCTTCATCGGCCTGTCCTGGCTGCCGGACGGCAAGTCCTTCGCCGTCGCCGGCGGCGTGAACGACAACGTGCACCTGTTCACGGCGTCGGGTGATCGATTCGAGGA
>DASQHM010000002.1:0-3196 GCA_035632095.1 Candidatus Cybelea sp.
ATAGCCCTTCTGGGCGCAGACCATGGCGAGGCCGATGCCGGTGTTGCCGCTGGTCGCCTCGATGACGGTCTGGCCGGGTTTGAGCGTGCCGTCGCGTTCGGCCGCCTCGATCACGCCCAAGGCCAGGCGATCCTTCACCGACCCCAGCGGGTTGAACGCCTCGATCTTGACGTAGAGATTGACGCCCGCCGGCGCCAGCCGGTTGATCCGCACCACTGCCGTGCGGCCCACGGTCTCGAGAATGTTTTGATATTTCGCCATCGATCTCCCCGCTTGTGATGCCCCGCCTGTGATGGTTGGAGCGGCCGGACTGGACGCGGCCCGGCGATGCCCGCACCGCCAAGTTAGCCGGTCTGGAGTTTCGTTCAAGTGCGGCGGGCGATGGCCAATCGGCAATGCAACCGTGTAGCGGCTGGTGTCGCGACGGAGCCCTCGAATAGGATGTGACAGACGTAAAGAGCGTTATTGGCGGTCCCCTTCGAGCGCATCGCGCGGCTGATTGCTGCGGCTATGGAGGACCGAGTGGGTGGGGCCGAGGCGGTGCCGTTGCTGGCGTGCAAACCATTTCTTGTATCCACAAAAACCTTGACCTTTGACTTTTTGTGGATACATTAATCGATGAACAGTTGGGATGAAGCCAAGCGCCGGGTGACCCTCGCCGAACGTGGCTTGGACTTTGCCGACGCGGAGCAGATCTTCGCGGGCCGGACCATGACGCTGCCCGACGAGCGAAGGGATTACCGTGAACCGCGCTTCATCACGGCGGGCTGGCTTCGCAATCGTTTCGTCGTGTTGGTTTGGACGCCACGCGAGGACGGACGCCGCATTATCTCCATGAGGTACGGGCATGCCGACGAAGAAACGTACTACCGCGAGCAAATTGGTTGATCCGGACGAGGCCCCGCGTCTCGACCGCGACTGGTTCGAGCGGGCGGAGATTCGCGAGGGCGACCGTGTCATTCGTCGAGCGAAGCTCGGCCGGCCGAAGAAGGAAGCGCCCAAAAAGGCGGTCAACATCCGGCTCGACCCCGACGTACTCGCCCACTTCCGCGCCGCCGGTCCTGGTTGGCAATCGCGCATCAATGCGGCTCTCCGCAAGGTCGCTAGATTGCGATCGTGAGGAATCGGCATTTTTCTCCATGAACATCGAGCCGAGACGATCGTTCGTCATTCCGAGACGCGCACTTTGGCGGATTGCCGTCTTGTTCGATCCTGGGCACGGAAAAGGCAGCCATGGGCGGCTCTATTACGGTCATCGCTTTACAACGCTCAAGGATCGCAAGAAGGAAATCGGCCCTGGTCTGCTCAGTGCGATGCTCGTGCAGCTGGGTCTGACGAAGGCGGATTTGGAGGATTGAGGATGGCGTTTGGTTATCGCTACACGCTGGAGCGGCAAGAGAACGGTTGGTGGCTCGTCCGCTTCCCCGGGATTCCGGAAGCGCTGACCGAAGGCGAGACGCAAGACGAGGCGCGTGCCAACGCCGTCGATTGCGTGATCGCCGCGCTCGAAGGCTACATGAAGGCCGGCAAGCCACTGCCACGAGAGGGTGCTACGCACACCGCGCGCGACCGCGCTGTGCTGCCCTCACTGGTCACGGCTAAGCTCGCCGTCTACGAGGTTATGCGCGCACGCGGCTGGTCGAAGCTCAAGCTCGCGAAGCAACTCGGGATGCCCGAGAACTCGGTGCGACGACTCCTCGACCTGCGTCACAGCTCGCACATGTGGATTATCGACGAAGCCCTGGCGAAGATGAGCGCCGAACTGCCCATCGACTTGCCGAAGGCGCGAACGCGCGGGAAGGCGGCATAGGCTTTAACGTGAGTACGGGGTTTCCGTCTCGATTGCTTTTCCGGTGCCACGTATTGTGCGCAACAGGCGCCAGAGTTGTGCGCCTTACTTGCTCGGACAACGCGACCTATTTGCTATCTGAGCGCCGCAGCCGGCGATGCGCTTTCGCGCCGCGTCACCCCAGCACCCCGACTTGTCGATGAAACCTGGAGCGGGCGATGAGATTCGAACTCACGACCCCAACCTTGGCAAGGTTGTGCTCTACCCCTGAGCTACGCCCGCGCTCCATGCCGGCCTCAGGCGATTCGCGCCCTCGACCGAGAGGCGGATCATACGCAAAGCCGGCGGTCTTTCAAGCTTCCTGGGCCGTTGGGTTACCCCCTTCGGGGCCGCGGCCCGAAATCAACCTTGCCCCGCCGACCCTTAACGAAGCGTTCCGCCGGCCGGCAAAGCGGCTATGATCTCGGCCTCAAGGTGCGGAACACATGGCGCAAGGCGAGAACGAACTTTTCGCGCGGCTCGACCGCCTGGAGGTCACCACCCAGACCTATCACCACCCGCCGGTCCGCACCGTCGAGGAGGCGCGGCGGCTGCGCAGCCGCATGCCGGGGCTGCACTGCAAGAACCTGTTCCTCAAGGACAGCACCGACCGGCTCTGGCTGGTGGTCGCGGAGGAAGACCGCAAGGTCGACCTGAAGCGCCTGGAAAAGGCCATCGGCGCGGGCCGCTTGAGCTTCGGCAAGCCCGACCTGCTGCAGGAAACCCTCGGCATCGAGCCCGGCGCCGTGACGCCCTTCGCCGTCATCAACGACACCGCCCGCCGCGTGCAGATCGTGTTCGACCGGACCCTGCTCGGCAATCGGCCGGTGCATTGCCACCCGCTCCGCAACGACCGCACCACGCAGATTTCGCCGGCCGACCTGGTGCGCTTCGTCGCCGATTGCGGCCATCAGCCCATGGTGGTTGACTTCGACGCCCTGGCAGACAAGGGTCCCGCACCCTAGATATACTGCCGATATCGCAAGCCAGAGCCCCATTTCCGGAACGGATCTTAGTCAACACCATGCAACCGACGCCTCAACCCGGCCCCGCGACCAGCGCCAAAGGCGCGCTTGTCAAGGACGCCGATATGACGACTTTCATGGCCGATGTGGTCCAGGCCTCCATGCAGGTGCCGGTCCTGGTGGATTTCTGGGCGCCCTGGTGCGGCCCCTGCAAGCAGCTCGGCCCGATGCTGGAAAAGGCGGTCACGGCGGCCAACGGCGCGGCGAAGCTGGTCAAGGTCAACATCGACCTGCCGCAGAACCAGCCGCTGGCGCAGCAGCTCCGCATCCAATCGATCCCGGCGGTCTATGCCTTCCGCAACGGCCAGCCGATCGACGGCTTCGTCGGCGCGCTGCCGGAAAG
>DASQHM010000003.1:0-37007 GCA_035632095.1 Candidatus Cybelea sp.
AGTACCGGATTGTGCCAAGGCAGAACCACGACGGCGGTTCCAAGCCGCATGCGGCTGGTTCGCCCGGCGAGATAGCTCAGCAGGTTGAGCGACGCCGAAACCTGCCCGACGCCGGTGAAGTGGTGCTCCACCAGAAACACGCTGTCATAGCCGAGTTCCTCGGCGAGCAGCACATAGTCGATGAACTGGTGGTATCCCTGGCTGTCGCCCACCGGCCCGCCGCCGCTGGATTTCGCGCCTCCGAACAAACCGAACCGCATGACGATCTCCGCCCTCTGTTGCCTCGGCGCAACAGGTGTGTGACAGCGAAGAATAGCGGAGTTATCGGCTTCGGCCCAGGGGGCTTCCGGAACGGCTCTAGTTTTCGGGTTGGCGGCGCGCCTTCGAAAACGCATCGGGCGCCAAAGCGCCGAAACCGCGCAACGTGCGCTGGAGAACCTGACGGCCCGCGCGGAGCGCTCCAGCCGCCAGTCCCGGAAGGTTGCCCTTCAAATGCACCGCCTGGGCGAACGGCGACAGCGCGCCGATATTGACGCGACCGCGAGATTCGGAGCCATCCGCGCCGGCGCTCCCGCCGCGGGTCGCCGCCGCGGCGATCATCAAGCGCTCCACCGTGTTGCGGAGTTCGCGGATGTTTCCCGGCCAGGGGGCATCCGCCCAGGCCGTGAGCGTCGCGGCGTCGATTTCCAGCTCGGGCAATCGTGCCGTTTCGGAAATCCGCTTCACGAAATGCCGGACAAGCAGCGGAATATCGTCGCGCCGTTCGGCCAAAGCAGGCACGCGGATGCAATTCGACTGCAGGCGGTGATAGAGATCCTCGCGGAAAGCGCCCGTCCTGGTTTGCGCGGCCAGGTCCCGGGTGGTCGCCGCGATCACCCGAACATCGGCGGGAATGCCGATATGGCCCTTGGCCCGCTCGAAAGTGCCGTTCAGCAGATACAGCAGAAGCTTGCGTTGGCAGTCGTCCGGCAAGGTCTCGACCGCGTCGACAAACAGCGTCCCGCCCTCCGCCTGTTCCACCGAACCCAAGATCGCTCCAGCCCAATTGTCGCGGTCGTCCGTTGCATCCACGCCGAAGAGCTTTTCCTCGACGTGATCGGCCGAAAGGGCAGCGCAGTTGACGATGACGAAGGGTTCGTTCGAACGGCGAGATCCCTGGTGAACGATGCGAGCGGCCAGCTCTTTTCCCGTGCCCATGGCGCCGGCGATGAGCAGGGCCTGATCCGAATTCGCGGCGCGCGAGATGGCATCCCTAAGTCGCGCGGTCGCTTCGCACGAGCCAACCAGCTCGATCTGCTGCTCACGCGCCGCCGATTCTGCGGCAGCGCGCCGCTTCCGCGCCTGCTCGATCGCGTGGCCCGCAATGCGCAGGAGATCGACCGATTCCCACGGCCGTTCGACGACGGCGCTGGCGCCCATCGCCGCCGCCCTCCGGCCGAGTTCGCTGGTCTGGCCGATTCCAATGACGAGAACCGGTATCGGATACGGCTCGGCATTGAGCCGGGCGAGGGTGCCAAGGCAATTCTCTCCCGCTTCGTTCGTTTGTCCGGAAAGGAGGACCAGGTTCGGCCGCCGCCGCCACATCGCCCGTCGGGCCGATACGCCGTCGCCGGCTGTCGCACACTCGTAACCGCCGGCAACGAGGATATCCACCAGAAGATCGCGCATCTCGGCTCGCTCGTGAATGATCATTACGTTGTTTTTCATGACACGACTCTCGCGAAGCTATCCGCTGGGACACTGTCGGCGTCTTGCTACGCCGCGTGAGCCTTTTCGCCACCGGCTTCGCCTTGCCATTGGGCGTCGGCCACCGCGTCTTTGACGATGTGAACCATTGCACGGCGGCCGGCGTCGTCGCGGCGGGGCACGCCGGTCACGACCACCGGAATGGGGTAATGGCCCGCGGTCAATCGCTTCAAGATGCAGAGTGACTCACACGTCGCGTCATTGAGCCGACCGGCGAGCAACACGAGGTTCGGCCGGTCGTCGGCGATCTCGCGCATCGCGGTTGCACAGTCATCCGCGGTCCGGCACTTGCAGCCGCTCGCCGTAACGATCTCCGCCAATAGGTCACGAAATTCCGGCTGGTCGACGATCACAAGGACACAGGGCGTCATTGGGATTCCTTACGATAGTTGGTCATTCGCTCGGGCACAGGACGAAGCCAGCCTTGCAGGCGAGATACAATCGACTGCAAGGTTTCGCGGATCGGTGGAGACGCGCGCTTGTCCGTGGTGCATGCAAACTTCGTTGGCGCCGTGGAAGTTGCGTCCTCAGGACTCATCGACGCACTGCGGCGCTCTGTTTGCCGCGCCGCAGCCCTGACCGCATGAAGCAAATCGCCCGGGTCCCACGGCTGCTCGATGACGGCGAAGGCGCCGCGCAGCAGGGCGCGCTTGGCCACGTCCCCATTCCAGGGAACACAGATGACGATGACGGCGACACCGAACGCTTCGCCCGAGAGCCGCGTCACCAGCGCCAGGGAATCCTCCGCCTCCGATGCAAGCCGGCCGCTCAGCAGGACGACGCTCGGTGTCTTCCTGGCGATCTCTCGCTTGGCGGCGGCCAGATCGGCCGCCATCCTGCAGTCGTATCCGGCCCCTTCCAGGACATCGGCCAGGAAATACCGCGCGTCGATCGACGAATGCGCGACGAGAACGTCTTTGGACATGGGTGTACTCCCGGCCTCTAAAGGATTTCGATCTTGACGCGCGCGAGCCCGGCCCGGGTCATCCCAAGGTCGCGGGCGGCCCGCCAAGAGAGATCGATGAAGCGGTGACGGACATAGGGCCCGCGGTCGGTGACGGTCACGATCACTGATCGGCCGCTGCCGAGATGGGTCACACGAATTCGCGTGCCCAGCGGCAAGGTGCGATGTGCGGCCGTCAAAAGGTTCGGGTCGAAGATCACGCCATTCGCCATCGGCCGGCCGGCATGCTCGTTGCCATACCAAGAGGCGAGTCCAACCTGAGCCGCGCGCTCCAGGCCGGCCGGACGCAGCACCTCGACCTGGCCGTCTTGCGCAACCGCCGCCGTCGACCACAAGCCGGCGCCGACGCAAATCGATAGCGCGAGAACCGCCAGCCGCGCAGTGTTCAGAAGTCGGGTGGCAGGCCGATGGCCCTTGGTGTAATCGACTCGGTCGCCCGTCTTCGGCTGGGCAGCCGGCACCATGCGGAGGATTGTGACCGGATCCCAAAGCTGTTCGATCACGCCGATTGCGCCCCGCGCCACGGCCTGGATAGCGATGTCGCTATGCCGGGTCACGTTCGTCAGGATGACGGGGATGGCTCCGGCGCTGCGCGTAAAGCGATCCAGGATAGCGAGAACCTCGCCGCAACGGTCGCTCGTATGCCCCGACAGAAACACCAGGGAAGGCATTCGCATGAGCATCTGGCGCAGCGCGGAAGTGTGGTCATGCGCAATCGCGCAGCTATGCCCGCCGGCCTCAAGCACCTCGATCAGAAAATCGCGCCTTTCACCCGGACGATCGATGACGAGAATCGCCCGCGGAGTACCGACTGCGCTCTGCCTGCTAGGGTGAGAAGCCAATTCGGTCATCGAATCGCTCCCCTCACGCTATAGGATGTCGACGCGCATTGAGGATGGCGTCCGATGGAGCATGCTTCCGCGAGGAATGCCGGTCGCTGCGCCCGGACAACAATTTGCTTGCCAAAAGGGCGCCGCCAAAAGCGATGCCGCCCAGGGCCTTGATCAGATCTCGACGATGCATGTCGTGGGTGCGCATGGACTAACTCCCGAAGGATCTCCTGTCTCTTCTCCATGATCCTTGCTCGTTGGGTATTCTTGGTGGTGCCGGATTCGGCAAAGGACGATCAGGCTCGAATGTCGCGTTCGATGAGCCTCGGCTCGCGGCGCCTCGCGGCGGCGTTGGCAACGTAGTTGCGCCGCATTCGACGAATGGCTTTGACGGCCAGCCGGGCAACCAAGAAAAGTGCGATTGCGCCGACCAGCACCGCATACCGAACCATCAGGGCATAAAACATGGCGGCCTCCCGGGTACTGAACGGCCGCTAGCGATGCGGATTGGGGGACAGCACTGCCTGTCGGCCCCGGCCGGAAGGCACGGTATCCAGCCGCAATAAGGCTCCGGTTTCGCGCGCGCCGTTCCGCGCATCGCTTTGGCGCACGATCGGCGCCGCCGCCATCAGTGCGAATAGCGCCACGACTATGGCGGCCAGCAGCAGGTCAGGAAGCAGCGAATAGATCCACATGACATCCTCCCGGCAATAGCGGGTCGGCATGTACATAGGATCGGGCTGCGTAGAATTTCGATGGGAGTTTGCGGCCGGAAGAATAAAAGACTTGATCTGGATCAGTTTTAGAGCCCCGAGACCCCCTATTCTTATGCGGCTTTTATTCCGCGATGGCTAATTCCGCATCGATCCTTTAGGGCCATCGCACCTATGTAACGGCCTCGCCCCGTTCGGGCGCCAGCCAATGCGAGGATTCCCATGTTCGATGCGCTCATGATCGCCGCGGGCATCGTGTCGTTCGCGCTCTTTCTCGGCTATGTGACCCTCTGCACAAAAATGTGAGGCCTGCCATGCTGTTCGACTATCTGCTCGGCGGCGGCGTATCGCTCGCCATCCTCGCCTACCTGGTCTTTGCGCTGGTACGCCCCGAGAAATTCTAAGGAGCTGTCATGACTGCGAGCGGACTTCTGCAGATCGCCATCTATTCGGCGATCATCGCAGCAATCGCCGTGCCGTTCGGCACGTATATGGCCCGGGTCTTTGCCGGCGAACGCACCTGGCTCACGCCGGTCTTGGCGCCGGTGGAGACTGTGTTCTATCGAATCTCGGGCGTCGACGAGAAACAGGAACAACATTGGCTGACCTATGCGGCCGCCGTGCTGCTGTTCAACCTGGTCTGCTTCGTCTCGCTCTACGCCTTGCTGCGCCTGCAGTTCTATCTGCCGTTCAATCCGCAAGGCATGGCCGGCATGACGCCGGACCTGGCGCTGAACACGGCGATCAGCTTCACCACCAACACCAACTGGCAGAACTACGGCGGCGAAGGCACCTTGGGCTACTTCGTCCAGATGGCGGGCCTCACCGTGCACAATTTCGTGTCGGCGGCCACCGGCATTGCCATCGCCATCGCCCTGATCCGCGGCTTCGTTCGCCGTTCGGCGCAGACCGTCGGCAATTTCTGGGTCGACATGACCCGCTGCACGCTTTACGTCCTGCTGCCGGTGTCCATCGTGATCGGCTTGTTCTTCGTGTGGCAGGGCATGCCGCAGAACCTGAGCGGCTATATCGACGCCACCACGCTGGAAGGCGGCAAGCAGACGCTGGCCCAGGGTCCGGTGGCCTCGCAGATCGTAATCAAGACCTTCGGCACCAACGGCGGCGGGTTCTTCAACGCCAATGCGGCGCACCCGTATGAAAATCCGACGCCGCTCACCAACCTGATCACCATGCTGATGGAGTTCGCCATCGGCGCCGGCCTCACCATGACTTTCGGCCGCATGGTCGGAAACCTGAAGCAGGGCTGGGCCCTGTTCGGCGCCATGGGCATCCTGTTCCTGGTAGGCGTGATGGTTTCATACACCGCCGAGAGCGCCGGCAATCCGGCCTTCACCTCGCTCGGCATCGACCAGGCGCCAAGCTTGACCCAAGCCGGCGGCAACATGGAGGGCAAGGAGGTGCGTTTTGGCATCGCCAATTCCTCGCTCTTCGAAACCACGACCACGGACACTTCGACCGGTGCCGTCAACTCCATGCATGACAGTTACACGCCGATCGGCGGCTTGGTGCCGATCGTCAACATGCAGCTCGGCGAGATCATTTATGGCGGCGTGGGCTGCGGCCTCTACGGCATGCTGCTATTTGCAATCCTGTCGGTGTTCATCGCCGGGCTGATGGTCGGCCGCACGCCCGAATACCTCGGCAAGAAGATCGAGTCGCGCGAGGTCAAGATGGCCATGCTGGCGCTGCTCGCGGTGCCGCTTTCGGCGCTGGGGTTCGCCGCATTGGCCAGCGTGGCTCCGGCAGGTCTTGCTGGCATCGCCAACAACGGGCCGCACGGCTTCAGCGAGATCCTGTACGCATATGCCTCGCAAACCGCCAACAACGGCAGCGCCTTCGCGGGCCTCTCGGGCAACACGCCCTTCTACAACCTGACCGGTGCTGCCGCCATGATGATCGGCCGCTTCGCCATCATCGTGCCCGTGCTCGCCATTGCCGGCTCGCTCGCCGCGAAGAAGCTGGTTCCCGCCTCGGCCGGCACGTTTCCGACCGACACCGGCCTCTTCGTGGCGCTGCTGATCGGCGTGATCATCATCACCGGCGGCTTGATCTACTTCCCGGCGGATGTGCTCGGACCCTTCGTCGAGCATCTGCAGATGCAAGCCGGCACGCTTTATTGAGGATTGAGGACACCACCATGGACGACAAGACTTCGGTCCAGACCTTCGGCGAAGGACTGATCCATCGCAAGCGCGGCGTGGCAGGAATCTCCCAGGAGATCCTGATCGCCGCCGCATTGGACGCGTTCCGCAAGCTCAATCCGCGCACGCTGATGCGAAATCCCGTCATGTTCGTCGTGGAGATCGTATCGGCGCTGACGACGGTCCTGGTGATCCGCGACGTGTTCGCCGGCGCCAGCGTGCTGTTCTCGGCGCAGATCGCGTTCTGGCTGTGGTTCACCGTGGTCTTCGCCAATTTCGCCGAAGCCGTCGCCGAGGGCCGCGGCAAGGCGCAAGCCGAGAACCTGCGCCGCACGCGCACGCAGACGCAGGCCAAGAAGCTGTCCAACATCAACTCGCGCGACTTCCGTAAGGTAGCGGCGCTCGATCTGCGGCCGGGCGACTTGGTGCTGGTCGAAGCGGGTGACAACATTCCGAGCGATGGCGACGTGATCGAAGGCATCGCCTCGGTCGACGAATCGGCCATCACCGGCGAATCCGCTCCGGTGATCCGCGAAAGCGGCGGCGACCGCTCCGCCGTGACCGGCGGCACGCGCGTGCTGTCGGACTGGATCAAGGTTCGCATTACCGCGGCGCAGGGCTCGACGTTCCTCGACCGCATGATCGCGCTGGTGGAAGGCGCGGTGCGCCAGAAGACGCCGAACGAGATCGCGCTGAACATCCTGCTCGCCGGCATGACGATCATCTTCGTCTTTGCCACGGTCACTATCCCGAGCTTCGTCACCTACGCGGGCGGCAGCGTCTCCGTCATCATCCTGGTCGCCCTATTCGTCACGCTGATTCCGACAACCATCGGCGCGCTTCTGTCGGCCATCGGCATTGCAGGCATGGACCGCCTGGTGAAGTTCAACGTGCTGGCCATGTCGGGCCGCGCGGTCGAGGCCGCGGGCGACGTGGACACGCTGCTGCTCGACAAGACCGGCACCATCACGCTTGGCAACCGGCAAGCCGCCGAGTTCCTGCCCATGTCCGGCGTCAACCCGCAGGAGCTCGCCGAGGCGGCGCAATTGGCGTCGCTCAGCGACGAGACGCCGGAAGGCCGCTCCATCGTCGTGCTCGCCAAAGATAAATACGGTCTTCGCGCCCGCGACATGGTGCAGCTCCAGGCGCATTTCGTGCCGTTCACGGCGCAGACCCGAATGAGCGGCGTGGACGTCGGCGGATCGTCGATCCGCAAGGGCGCGGTCGACGCCATCGCGGCCTACGTTCGGCAGGTCAACAAGAACCCCAACATGCCCATGCCGGCGCAGTTGAACGAGGTGAACGAACGCATCTCCCGGTCCGGCGGCACGCCGCTTGCGGTGGCCAAGGATGGGCGCATTCTCGGCGTCATTCACCTTAAAGACGTGGTCAAGGGCGGCATCAAGGAGCGCTTCAACGAGCTTCGCCGCATGGGCATCCGCACCGTGATGATCACGGGCGACAATCCCCTGACCGCAGCGGCCATCGCCGCCGAGTCGGGCGTCGACGACTTCCTGGCCCAGGCGACGCCTGAGGACAAGCTCAAGCTGATCCGCGACGAGCAAACCAAAGGCAAGCTGGTCGCCATGTGCGGCGACGGCACCAACGACGCGCCGGCGCTGGCGCAGGCCGACGTCGGTGTCGCCATGCAGACCGGCACCCAGGCGGCCCGCGAAGCCGGCAACATGGTGGACTTGGATTCCGATCCGACCAAGCTGATCGAGGTGGTCATGATCGGCAAACAGCTCCTCATCACTCGCGGCGCGCTCACCACGTTCTCCATCGCCAACGACGTGGCCAAATACTTCGCCATCATTCCGGCGATGTTCGCCGCCTTCTATCCGAGTCTCGGCATTGTCAACGTGATGCATCTGCAGACGCCGCAGAGCGCTATTCTCTCGGCGATCATCTTCAACGCCTTGATCATCATCGCGCTGATCCCCCTGGCGCTGCGTGGCGTGAAATACCGGCCACAGAGCGCCGGGCGGTTGCTGGCCCGGAATCTGCTGATCTACGGCGTCGGCGGCGTGATCGTGCCGTTCATCGGCATCAAGGCCATCGACATTTTGATCACCGCCATCGGCCTGATCTGAGGAGTGCGACCATGTTCAAGGAGTTTCGCCCGGCGATTGTCATGACCCTTGCGTTCACGGTGCTGACCGGCCTGATCTACCCACTGGCCATGACCGGGATCGCGCAGGTGGTCTTTCCCTGGCAAGCCAACGGCAGCCTGATCGAGAAGGACGGCAAGGTCGTCGGTTCGGCGCTGATCGGCCAGCCGTTCGCGGCCGACAAGTACTTCCACGGCCGCCCGTCGGCCATCAGCGCGCCCGACCCGAAGGATCCGACCAAGACGGTCGCCACGCCCTATGACGCAACCAACTCCTCGGGCTCCAACCTGGGGCCGACGAGCAAGGCCCTGGTCGACCGGGTCAAGGGTGACGCCGACAGCCTGAAGGCGGAAAATCCGAAACAGCCGATCCCAGTCGATCTGGTGACCACCTCAGCCAGCGGCCTGGACCCCGACATCACGCCGGCGGCGGCCCTGTTCCAGGTCCCGCGAGTGGCCAAGGCCCGCGGCATCAGCGAGTCGGCCGTGGCGGAACTGGTGGAGAGGCACGTGCAGGGTCGGCAGCTTGGCCTTTTGGGCGAGCCCAGGGTCAATGTGCTCGAACTCAACCTGGCCCTCGACGAACGGCCGGCCAAATAACACGCGGCCTGACGCCACCGACTTCGCGGTATACTTCGCCGACGCCCGCGCCGCGGGCGTCGGCGAAGCGTTGACTGGTTGGCCATGACGCTTTCCGACCAGCCGGATCGGACCCAGCGACCCTCACCGGAAGCATTGCTCGCGGCCGTCCAGAAGGAACAGCGCGGCAAGCTGAAGATCTTCCTCGGCGCCGCGCCCGGTGTCGGCAAGACCTACGAAATGCTGCAGTCCGGCGCCGCGCGTCGGCGGGAGGGCGTCGATGTGGTGATCGCCGTGGTCGAGACCCACGGGCGGGTCGAGACCGAGGCCCTGGTGCGCGGTTTCGAGGTGATTCCGCGCCGGCACATCGATTATCGCGGCCGGGTCATGGATGAAATGGACATCGATGCGGTGCTAGCCCGGCGGCCGCAGCTCGTGCTGGTGGACGAACTGGCGCATACCAACGCGCCCGGCAGCCGGCATCCCAAGCGCTATCTCGACGTGGAGGAATTGCTCGCGGCCGGAATCGACGTCTACACGACGCTCAACATCCAGCACGTCGAGAGCCTGAACGACGTGGTGGCGCAGATCACCCGTATCCGCGTCCGCGAGACGTTGCCGGACAGCATCATCGACCGCGCCGACGAAATCGAGGTCGTGGATCTCACGCCGGAAGACCTGATCCAGCGCCTGCACGAGGGCAAGGTCTACGTGCGCGACCAGGCGCAGCGCGCTCTCAAGCACTACTTCCTGCCCGGCAACCTTGCCGCGCTCCGTGAATTGGCGCTTCGCCGCACCGCCGAGCGCGTCGACGCGCAGATGCTGAACTACATGCAGGCGCATGCGATCGCCGGGCCGTGGGCCGCGGGCGAGCGGCTGCTGGTCTGCGTCAGCGAAAGCCCCATGTCCGCACCCCTGGTGCGCCAGACCCGGCGCATCGCCGACCAGCTCAAGGCCAATTGGACGGCGCTCTATGTCGAGACGCCAAGGCATCATCGCCTGACCGAGGTCGAACGAGACCGTGTCGCCGATACGCTGCGGTTGGCGGAGCAACTCGGCGCCGAGGCCATCACCATTCCCGGCAACAGCATCGCCGACGACGTGATCGCCTACGCGCAAGAGAACAACATCACCCAGATCATCTTAGGAAAGTCCCGGCGGTCGTGGTGGTACGAACGGCTCTATGGCTCCATTGCCTATGAGCTGATGCGCCGGGCGGGGGTTATCGGCATTCAAATCGTCGCCAGCGAAGGCGAGCCGATTCCCGCCAAGACGGTGAAGACGCAATCCCAGCCCCTCCGTCTGCGGCCTCTGCCCTATGCCGTCAGCACGGGCATGGTGGCGGCGTCGCTGCTGGTCGCGCTCTCCATCGACCAATTCGTGTCCCTGCCGAACGTTTCGCTGGTATTTCTTCCGGCGATCATGATCGCGGCCGTGAGCTTCGGCCTTTGGCCATCCGTTTATGCTACCGTTCTTTGCGCGCTGGCCTACAACTTCTTCTTCCTGCCGCCGATCTACACCTTCACCATCGCCGATCCCGCCAATGTCGTGGCATTGATTTTCTTCGGCATCGTCGCGGTGCTCACCAGCAATCTCGCCGCGCGAAGCCGCGGGCAGGCGGTGACGGCGCAATCGCGTGCCAAGGCGACGGCCGAGCTTTACGCTTTCAGCCGCAAGGTCGCGGCGATCGGCGACAGGGACGACCTGTTGTGGGCATTCTGTCACCAGGTCGCTTCGATGCTGAAACTGCGCGTGGTCGTTCTGCTGGCGAAGCAGGACGATCTCAAAGTCGAGGCCGGCTACCCGCCCGACGACGAACTCGACCAGGCCGATATCGCGGCGGCCAAATGGGCGTGGAGCCGCAATCGGCCGGCCGGGCGGGGCGCCGATACGCTGCCGGGCGCGAAGCGGCTGTTCCTGCCCATGCGCACGGATCGCGGCGCCATCGGCGTATTGGGCATCGACCGCGACCGGCCGGGTCCGCTGTTGAGCCCAGACGAGCGGCGGCTGCTCGACGCCCTGTCGGACCAGGCAGCCGTGGCGCTCGAGCGAATTCGTTTCGCCGAAGACATCGACCAAGCGCGCCTGCAAGCCGAGACCGAGCGCTTGCGGGCGACGTTACTGTCGTCGATTTCACACGACCTGCGCACGCCGCTCGCCTCGATCATCGGCGCGATCACCGCGCTGAAGCGCAGCGACAGCCGCATGGCCGCCGAGGCGCGCGACGAATTGATGGCGACGATCCAGGACGAAGCGGAGCGGCTGAACCGTTTCGTCGGCAACCTGCTCGACATCACGCGCCTGGAAAGCGGCACCCTCGAATTGAAGCGCGACGTCGTGCATGTCGCCGAAGTGATCGAAACCACGTTGCGCCGCGCCAACCGGATCTTGGCGCATCACAAGGTCACGGTCGATCTTGCGGCTGACCTTCCCGCATTGGCCGTCGATGCCGCGTTGTTGGAGCAGGCGCTGTTCAATCTGCTGGACAACGCGGCGAAATATGCGCCGCAGGATTCATTGGTGCGCATTCGCGGACATTCAGCCGGCGATGCGGTGGTGATCGAGGTGGAGGACGAGGGGCCGGGAATTCCGCCCGCGCACTTGGACCGCGTCTTCGACAAATTCCACCGGGTGTCCGAGGGCGATACGCGGCCGGCGGGAACCGGACTCGGCCTTTCGATCTGCCGCGGCTTCATAGAGGGCTTGGGCGGCAAGGTCGTTGCCGAAAACCGCAGCGACCGTTCCGGCGCGCGGTTCATCATCACGATGCCGGCGCAAATCGCCGCGCCGGCGCCGCAATTGTCCGGGAGCGTCCGTTGAGCAAGCCTATGTTGGTGCTCGTAATCGACGACGAAGCGGCAATCCGGCGGCTGCTCCGGACCGGCCTCACCGCGGAAGGATACCGCGTGATCGAGGCGGAGACCGGCGCGAGCGGCATCGAAGCGGCATCGCGCGACAAGCCCGATTTGGTGGTGCTCGATCTCGGATTGCCGGATTTGGACGGCAGCGAGGTGCTCCGGCAAATTCGCCGCACGTCGCTCATGCCGGTGGTCGTCCTATCGGTGCGAAACGACGAAAAGGGCAAGGTATCGGCGCTCGATCTCGGCGCCGATGACTATGTGACCAAGCCCTTCAGCATGGACGAGCTGACGGCGCGGCTTCGCACGGCGCTTCGCCACCGCCTGCAACAGAAGGGCGAGCTGCCGGTCTATCACGCCGGTGAATTGAACGTCGACGTCGCCCGCCGCAAGGTGACGTTGAAAAACGCCGAAGTGAAGTTGTCCGCCAAGGAATTCGACTTGCTGCAGCTTTTCGTGAAGCACGCCGGCAAGGTCCTTACACACCAATTCATCCTGCGCGAGGTCTGGGGCCCGGCCAATGCCGATGACGTGCAGTACCTGCGGGTCTATATGCGGGCGCTGCGCCAAAAGCTGGAGGACGACCCCACCTTGCCGAAGTATCTCCTGACCGAGACCGGCGTGGGCTACCGGCTAAGGGAGCCGGACTAGCACTTCCGGCTGCCAGTTGCGGCGCGCCCGGCCTTCGTGTTCCAATTCCCGAGGCAATTGCGGCTTCGCCGGTTAGAGAGGACCAGCCCATGGCCATCACCGTATGCCCGGTCACCCCGTCATTCGCCGCCGAAATCGGCGACATCGATCTGTCGCGCCCGCTCGGGCCCGAGGATGCGGCGGCCGTGAAGGATGCGTTCTGGACGTATTCGGTGCTGATCTTCCCCGATCAGCACCTGTCCCAGGACCAGCATTTGGACTTCGCCAGGCTCTTCGGGCCGCTTGAGACGACCATCGGCGTCTACCGCAAGGATTCGCCGTTGCGCGTGCGCGAGGAATTCGCCGACGTCTCGAACCTCAACCATAAGAACGAGATTTGGGGCAAGGAGAGCCGGCTCCGTATGTTCCAGCGCGGCAACCGCATCTGGCATACGGACAGTTCGTTCAAACGGCTGCCGGCGCGCGCCTCGCTGCTCTATGCGCAAGCCATCCCGCCGGTCGGCGGCCACACGGAATTCGCCGACGAGCGTGCCGCCTACGACGCGCTGCCGGACGACATGAAGCGCCGGCTCGAGGGCTTGGTGGCCGAGCATTCGATCTTCAATTCGCGGGCGCGCCTCGGGTTCACCGATTTCACCGACGAGGAGCGCCGCGAAATGCCGCCGGTGCCTCAGGTGATGGTCCGGACCATCCCGGAGAACGGCCGGAAGTCGCTCTACGTCGCCTCGCATGCCGGGCGCGTGATCGGCATGCCCGACGCGGAGGGGCGCGCCCTGATCGACCAGCTCATCGCCCATGCCACCCAGCGGCAATTCGTCTATACGCACCGCTGGCGGGTCCATGATCTGGTGATGTGGGATGACCGTTGCACCATGCACCGCGGCACGGCGTTCGACGACATTCGCTGGCGGCGCGACATGCAGCGCGCGACCGTATCCGATGTCGCCAATACCTGCGAACAGGAAGGCATCGCCGTCGCGGCGGAGTAGGGTCCTTTAGGCCGGCACCGGCGTGAGCGCCGCGCCGCCGGCGAAATGCGCTTCGAGGTTGCCGATCACCAGGCCGGTCATGGCGGCGATGGCGCGTTCCGTACCGCCGCCGAGGTGCGGCGTCATCACCACATTGTCGAGCGCGAGCAGCTTCGGGTGAACCTTCGGCTCTTGCTCGAAGACGTCGAGACCGGCGCCCTCGATGAGGCGCGCTTCCAAGGCATCGGCCAACGCCGCTTCATCCACGACCGATCCGCGCGAGATGTTGATCAGGTGCCCGCGGGACCCGAGCGCCCGCAGCAGGCGCGCATCCACCATGTGGCGGTTGCTGTCGTCGGCGCGGCAGGCGACCACGAGATAATCGCACCATTCGGCCAGGGCCAGCGCGCTGTCGAAGTATCGCCAGGCGACGTCGCTGCGGCGCCGCCGATTGTGATAGCCGATCTCCATGTCGAAGGCGGCGGCGCGCGTGGCGACCCGCGAGCCGATGGCGCCAAGGCCCAAGACGCCGAGCCGCCCACCGCCCAAGCCTGCGATATGACCGAAGCGCCCAGGCACACGCGCGGTCCATTGACCGGCGCGAACGAACCGGTCGGCGACCGCCACCCGGCGCGCCGAGGCCAGCAACAGACCCATGGCGAGATCGGCCACGTCGGGCGCGTTGACGTCCGGGCTGTGGGTGACGACGACGTTGCGTCTCTTGGCGGCCGCGGTGTCGATGCGCTCGAACCCGGTGCCGTAGCAGCAGATGATCGACACTTGAGGCAAGGCCGCCATGAAGGCGTCCGTGGCGCCGATGCTGCCCATAGTCACTAGGCCGCGGGCTCGCGCGGCCCACTCGGCCGTGACGAGCGCCGGGTCCGGCCGCTCGATCACGCCAAGCACGTCGAACCTCTGCGTGAAAGCCTCGCGCACCCGTCCGGCGAAGCCGAACCCGAGCAGAATGCAGGGCCGCGCGCTCGCCGCCTGGCTCATTCCGGCAGGCGGCCGCGCAGCAGCTTGCCCGGCAAATTGCCGCTCGGCTGGTTGTTGCGCAGCAGCACCTGGCCATTGACCACCGTCGCCAGGATGCCGTCGGCGGTCTGGCGCAGGCGCTTGGCGCCGGACGGCAAATCGTTCACCACGTCGGGCATTCGCGCCGCCACCCGTTTGGGATCGAACACCACCACATCCGCCGCCATGCCCTCGCGGATCAGGCCGCGATCGTGGAACCCCCACTGCGTCGCCGTGTCGTAGGTGATCTTGCGCACCGCCTGTTCGAGCGTGAACGCCTGTTTCTCGCGTACCCAATAGCTCAACAAATGGGTCTGCAACGAATTGTCCATGATCTGCGACACATGTGCGCCGGAATCCGAGAA
This sequence comes from Candidatus Cybelea sp., assembly GCA_035632095.1. Taxonomy (GTDB): domain Bacteria; phylum Pseudomonadota; class Alphaproteobacteria; order Ferrovibrionales; family Ferrovibrionaceae; genus DASQHM01. The sequence continues at coordinate 14,961 of DASQHM010000003.1, forward strand.
CGTCACCACCGAGCGCGGATGGCGCATCATCTCGAGCGCCTGGTCCTGATCCTCGTTGGCGATCGGCTGAATGAAGAAAAGCTTCAGGTCGCGGGCCAGCGCCAGGTCGATCATGGCTTCGACCGGCGCGACGTTGCGCTCGCGTGCGATGTCGGCGACGGAGCGGTGCGGCCCCATCACGGTGTCCATGACGAAGATCCACTCCCATTCCGGCGGGCGTGCCTCGGTGCCGACGATCTGCGGTCCGGTATAGGGGCGGCTCGCCGCTTCGATCAATTTTTCCCGGGTGACGGGATCGCGGAGCGCGGCCTTTTGCGCGTCGAGCGGCAAAGCGCGGACATCGCGCCACACGTCCCACTTGTCGAAAGGCGTCTGCGTCTCGAAGGACAGCAGAACGTTGAGGGCGCGGCTGTGCACCTGCACGAACATGCGCGCGCCTTCGGCAGCACCTTGTTCGACGATGTCGAAACAGGGCTTCCAGGCGCCGGGGGCGGTGCGGGTTCCGAACATGCCGAAGGTGATCGGCCGGCCGGTCTCCACCGCGAGGTTCTTCAGCGCCGTGTAGTACTTCGCGGCCCGCGGCCGGTTGGCGCCCGTCGGCTCCCCGGCGATTTCCAGGATGCCGGCGCCGACCTCGCCCATGGCGCGCACCATGAGCTCCAGCTCCTCCCAGGATGCGGCGCGGCTCGCCACCGGTTTGTCGTCGGAGGTCTGATGATTGATGCTGCGCGTGGTGGAGAAGCCGATGGCGCCGGCGCGCACGGCCTCGCGCACGTTGTGCGCCATGGCCTTGAGATCGTCGTCGGTCGCCTTTTCGGCGAACGCGCGCTGCCCCATGACGTAGGTGCGAAGCGCGGCATGGCCGATATAGCCGCTGTAGTTGATGCCCTTCGGCAGGCCATCCAGCACGTCGAGAAACTGCGGGAAGGTCTCCCACCGCCATTTGATGCCGCTGAGCATGGCGGCGCGGCTGATGTCTTCGGCGCGTTCCAGGTTGCGGAACACCAGGTCGGCTTCGCTTTCGCGGCAGGGGGCCAGGGTAAAGCCGCAATTGCCCATGACCACGCTGGTAACGCCGTGATAGCAAGAGCAGCTGCCGATCGGATCCCAAAAGACCTGGGCGTCCATGTGGGTGTGCCCGTCGACGAAGCCGGGAGAGACCACGTGCCCTTCGGCGTCGACGGTTTCGCCCGCCGGCGAGGCAATGCGGCCGATGGTGGCGATCTTGCCGGCCTTGATGCCTAAGTCGGCGCGATAGCGCGGCGCCCCGGATCCATCGACGATCGTCCCGTTCCTGATCACGAGGTCGTAGGCCATGGCGTGTCCTTCCCGAATACAGGTCCAGCAGTCTAGAGCACCGAGGCTAGCCGTCCAGACCCCAAAGAGGCTGTATTCCGCGCGGAATTCGGGGTCAGGGTTGCGCCGCCTTTGCCTGGGCTTTCGGACCCGCCCGGCGGTATCATGCCGGGTCGCTTAACGGAGGGCACCATGCGCGAAGCCGTCATCGTCTCAACCGCCCGCACGCCGATCGGCAAGGCCTATCGCGGCGCGTTCAACGACACGCAAGCCCAGGCGCTCGGCGGTCACGTCATCGCCGAAGCGGTGAAGCGCGCGCGCGTCGAGCCCGGCCAGGTGGACGATGTGGTCATGGGCGCGGCGATCCAGCAGGGCTCCAGCGGCTTCAACACCGCCAGGCAGTGCGCCCTTCGCGCCGGCCTGCCGGACACGGTCGCCGGCATGAGCGTCGACCGCCAATGCGCCTCCGGGCTCATGGGCATCGCCACGGCGGCCAAGCAGATCGTCGACGACGGCATGACCATCACGGTCGGCGGCGGACTCGAGTCGATTTCGCTGGTCCAGAACGAACACATGAACCGCTATCGCGGCGGCGACCCGAAGCTGATCGAGACCGTTCCGGCCCTCTACATGAGCATGATCGAAACGGCGGAGATCGTGTCCGAGCGCTACAAGGTCAGCCGCGAGGCGCAGGACGCCTATGCGCTGCAATCGCAGCAACGCACCGCCCAGGCTCAATCGGAGGACCGCTTCAAGGACGAAATCGTGCCCCTTCCGACCAGCATGACGGTCACCGACAAGGCGAGCGGGCAAACGTCGTCCAAGCCGATTTCGCTGGCGGCCGACGAGGGCAACCGGCCCCAAACCACACTGGCCGACCTGCAGAAGCTGCAACCCGTGTTCAAGGGCGGCCGCGTGATCAAGGAGGGACGCTACATTACCGCAGGCAACGCCTCGCAGCTTTCCGACGGCGCCTCGGCCTGCGTGCTGATGGAAGCGAAGGAGGCGGCGCGGCGCGGCCTCAAGCCGCTTGGCGTCTATCGCGGCATGGCGGTAGCCGGCTGCAATCCGGACGAAATGGGCATCGGCCCGGTGTTCGCTGTGCCGAAACTGCTCAAAGCGCACGGCCTTAAGGTGGACGACATCGGCATGTGGGAGCTGAACGAGGCGTTTGCCTGCCAGGTGATCTACTGCCGCGACCGGCTCGGAATTCCGAACGAACGCCTGAACGTGAGCGGCGGCGCGATATCCATCGGCCATCCCTACGGCATGTCGGGCGCGCGCATGACCGGGCATGTCCTGATCGAGGGCAAGCGCCGTGGCGTGAAATACGGCGTCGTAACCATGTGCATCGGCGGCGGCATGGGTGCCGCCGGGCTGTTCGAGATCTTTTAGCGCGTCGATTGACAGCCTGAGCCGCCGACCCCAAGAATCGGGCGGGTCACGTAAGGAGGAAGCGATGAGCCAAGGCGGATCCATGGGCCAGCACAGCGAGCGCGCGATCGATGCCGCAGGCGGGTGGCGCGCGGCACCCGGCGCGAACGGACAGATCTGGACCCCGCCGGAATCCTATCAAACCATCGAAGTCCGCAAACTCACGCCCACCATCGGCGCGGAAGTCTTCGGCGTCGACCTCGGCCGCGACTTGGGGAACCAGCAGTTCCAGGAAATCCACGACGCGCTCATGGAGAACCAGGTCATCTTCTTTCGGGATCAGAAGATGACGCCGGACCAGCACGCCGCGTTCGGGCGCCGCTTCGGGCAATTACACATTCATCCGGCGGCGCCGGGCTTGGTCGAAGGCCATCCGGAGGTGCTTGTGATCAAGGCCAACGAAAAGTCGAAGCGCGTGGCCGGGGAGGAATGGCACTCGGACGTGTCTTGCGATCCGGAGCCGCCCATGGGCTCGATCCTGCACATGCACGAAATTCCGTCGAACGGCGGCGGCGACACGCTGTTTTCCAGCATGTACGCCGCTTACGACGCGCTGTCGGAACCGATGCAGCGGCTGCTCGAAGGATTCACCGCCATCCACGACGGCAACCACGTTTATGTAGGGCGCTACGGCGTCGACGACCGCGGCAAGACGTTTCCCAAGTCCGAGCATCCCGTCGTCCGCACCCATCCGGTGACGGGGCGCAGGGCGCTCTATGTCAATCGCGGATTCACCACCCGCATCGTGCAGTTACGGCGCAACGAAAGCGATGCGTTGCTCGAGATGCTATACCGGCATGTGGAGACGCCGGAATTCCATTGCCGCTTCAAGTGGCAAGTGGGTTCCGTGGCGTTCTGGGACAATCGGTGCGTGCAGCATCACGCCATGTGGGACTACTTCCCGCTCCGCCGCTACGGTCATCGCGTCACGGTATGCGGCGACAAGCCGTATCTCCGGGCTTCCTGAGTTAAGTCCTGCGGCGCCGCACTGCGCCGCCCGGGATCGGCAGCGCGTGTCCTATTGGCAATAGGCGACCATGGTCATCTGGCGCCACGTTCCCTCGTCGTTCTCGCGTTTCCGCCAATTCTTGATGCCGTTGTTGACGACCGTGACATTGCCGCGCCGTTCGATGCGCGGTTCGCCTAGAAATTGGCAGGTGCCGAGCACCTTGCTGCAATCGGCGGTTTCCACCGGCCGGCTGTATGTTCCGTTGCCTATCTGCTCGGCGACGAAGCGCCTGACTTCGACGACCTGACGGTTCTCCACGGTCAAGGTTACATAGCCGCAGGTCGACCAGGCGGAATCGCAATTCGTCTTCTCGGACCCGCCTGGTACCTGCGGCGGCCCCACACTTACGGTCACGCTGCCGCAGGCTTCTTCAGCCGCGGTAATGTCGGCGCCGAGCAGCGCCTCGATCATCAGCAAGGCAATCAGGAGACGGGATTTGCCGGAAGACCGCAGGGAGAGCATGGGAGTCACCTCGCTTCTTGGCGTCGACCTAACGCATTGGCGGACTGTTCGAGCGTCCAATAATCTCCGTTGTTCAGGCGCTACTTCACGACCAGGTCGTTCTTCACGCCCTTCACACCCGACACGCTCGCCGTGACCGTGCCTGCGCGCGCTGCAAGACTTGCGGAATTCACGAATCCGCTCAGCTGCACCACGTTCTTGTACGTCTCCACGTGGATGTCGAAGGCCTTCAGATACTGATCGGCGATCAGCGCGGCTTTCACCTTCGTCGTGATGGTCGAGTCATCGACAAACTCGCCGGTGCTTTCGCTGGTGGATGAGCCGGCGCAGGCGACAAGCGAGGCGACAATCGCCGAACCGGCCAGCAACCCAATCGATCGGCGTGTGAGCATCATTGCAATTCTCCATGTTCGTGGTTTGGTGTTTATGCGGGACTGCAGCAAAAAAAGCGCATCGCGACAAACGAAGTTGATTGCCGCGCCGGTTAATCTAACAATCAGTCGCGGCAAAAGTGCGACGCGATTTTGGCAGTCGGGCGTTCGGGGCAATTTCCCGCTTAAATCACGCCGGACCAAGACTTTGCGGAGCAAAGGCTGCAATTTTATCACAAAGCGGTCACGCACGACCGTTGCTACATCGACCGGGGGCGGCAGGGCAATCATGTGGCGGGGGACAACGGACGCGAGTAATCCGACACGTCGGTACATCATTTTGGCTGCGCTGAGCGGCGCCGCCATCGCGGGTTTGTATTGCCCGGCGGCCGCCGAGGGCGAGATGACGGCCGATCAGATGATTCGTGCGCTCGGCAAGAACGCAATTGCCATCCTTACCGATCAGTCGCTCACCGTGGTGCAGCGCGAGGAAAAGTTTCACCGTCTGCTGGTGCAGGATTTCGATATCGACCTGATCAGCCGCTTGTCACTCGGACGTTTCTGGCGTCAGGCGTCGGAGCGGCAACGAAGCGAATACCGGCAATTGTTCGAAACCTATGTGGTCAAGGTCTATGTCGCGAGATTCAACCGCTACGAAGGCGAAACGTTCCGGGTGAATGCGGTTCGCGCCGGCGAAGGGGACGATAACGTCGTCTTGAGCCAAATCGATCGACCGCACGATCAGCCGATCCGTGTCGATTGGAAGGTCCGCAAGGAAGGCGACAACTTCAAGGTCGTCGACGTGGCGGTCGAGGGCGTCAGCATGTTGGCCGCCCAGCGCGAGGAATTCACTTCGGTCATCCAGAACGGCGGCGGCAACCTGGACACGCTGCTCGACCAGATGCGCAAGCGCACGACCACGAGCAGTTGAGCCGCTGGCGCCCGCCATGACCCCGCCGCGGCGAAGCGCTATGCTGCACGAGGGTCGGGACATATAGGGGCGGCGCCATGAATGCTCGGGTGATCGACGCGGACGGCCATATATGCGAACCCCATGCGCTCTGGCGCGATTATGTGGCGCGGCCATATCGCGAGAAGACGATCCGCGTCGAGCGCGACTCCGACGGCCAAGATTGGATCTGGATCAACGGCAAGCAGCGCAAGAATTTGCCGCCGGCGGCCGCCTGCGTGCCCTGGGGCATGGACGATCCGAAGAACATTCCCACCTGGGATGAGATCCTTCCCGGCTCCTACGACGGCGCGGCGCGGGTCAAGGTGCTGGACGAAGAGGGCATCGAGCGGTCGTTGCTGTTCCCCTCGCTTTATCTCTTGCTCGGCGACATCGAGGAGCCGGACGTCGCCGCCGCGGCCTGCCGCGGCTACAACGCGTGGATCGCCGACATGTGCCGCGACGGCGGCGGGCGGCTGCACGCGGTGGGCATCGTGCCGTTGCAGAACGTCGAGGCCGCGACCCGGGAAGTCGAGCACATCGCCAAGCTCGGACTTAAAGGCGTCTGCTTCCGGCCCGAGCGTTACAAGGGCCTCGCGCTCTATGACGAAAGCCTTCGCCGCTTCTGGAGCGCCGTCGCCGGCAGCGGGCTCTTCGCCGCGGTGCACGGCAGTTTCGGCTCGTTGATGCCGAGTTTCGCCTCCAGCCGTTACGACAACAATTTCTTCGTCCACATGATCTGCCATCCCTTCGAGCAGATGGCCTCATGCCTGGATTTGCTGGCCGGGGGCGTGCTGGACCGCCATCCGAAGTTGCGTGTGGCATTCCTGGAATCCGGCCTCGGCTGGCTCGAATACTGGCTCGAGCGCATGGACGAGCATCTGGAATCTATGGGGCACCATGTGCCGTGGCTGAAACGGAAGCCCTCCGAGATATTTCGCGAGCAGTGCTTCATCTCCATCGAGGCGGACGAGGCGCATCGTTTGCCACGGCTGCGGGAAATGGGGTTGGAGCGCTGCATTTTTTGGGGCGCCGACTATCCCCATTACGATTGCACCTATCCGGGCGCCGTGCGCGAGCTTGAACGGAATCTGGCAAAGCTCGACCCGAAACTCGCCGACGGCGTGCGTCATGCCAACGCCGAACGCTTCCTGGGCATGGATTGACCGCATCTCCGGCAGTGTTTTCGCTCGAAGGCCGCGTCGCGCTGGTCACCGGCGCCGGCCGCGGCCTCGGATTCGAGATTGCGAAGGCGCTCGCCACGGCAGGCGCCACGGTTCTGGTCAACGGCCGGAATGCCGTTACTGCGGGACACGCAGCGCAGGTGATCGCGAAATCGGGCGGCAAAGCCGAACCCCTTGCCTTCGACGTCGCCGATGCGCAAGCCTCCGCCGAAGCCCTGGCGAACGTCGGCAGGATCGACATTCTGGTGAACAACGTGGGCCTGCGCGACCGCCGCAAGCTGTTCGACTTCGCGCTCGACGACGTGCGCCGCCTGATCGAGGTGGATCTCCTGGCGCCGTTCGAACTCTCGCGCCGCGCGGCGGAGACGATGATCCCGCATCGTTCGGGCCGGATCATCAACGTCACGTCCATTGCCGGGCCGTTCGCCCGCTCGGGCGATGCCGCCTACACGGCGGCGAAAGGCGGGCTCGAGGCGCTCACCCGTGCGCTCGCGGCCGAACTGGGCCGTTACGACATTACCGTGAATGGTATTGCACCCGGATACTTCGCCACCGAGACCAATGCGGCCATGGTCGCCGATCCCGCGGTCCGGGCCCGGCTCGAACAAAGCGTGCCGCTTCGGCGCTGGGGCCGGCCGGAAGAAATCGCCGGAGCCGCCGTATTCCTCGCCTCGGACGCCGCGTCCTATGTCACCGGCCAGGTCATTGTCGTGGACGGCGGCGCGACCATCACCTTCTAGCTGGGTTGTCGGGGTCCGCGTTCGGGGCCAGTATTGCGGCGGGTATCGTTCCAAGCAAATCGGGGGAAGCGCCATGATGAGCAAGAGCATTTCGATCTTCGACTGCGACAGCCACGTGGTCGAGCCGCCCGAGGTCTGGGACGAATACGTTCCACAGAAAATTCGAAGCTGGGTGAAGACCCAGTTCTACTTCACCACCGACTCCGACCAGATGATCGTCAACAACCGCATCATCCCGGCGTCGCGCGAACGTTCCGTCGCGGCAGAGGTGGGATGGCCCGGCTGGAACAAAAAGCTGCTCGGCTCGCTGGTGCCGGGCACCAAGGAATTCCAGAAGCAGAAGCTCGGCCGGCTGGCCGGATGCCGCGATCCGCATGCGCGGCTGAAAGACATGGACGCGATCGGCGTCGATCAGGTGATGTTGTTCGCCACCTGGTTCGTGCGTCTCGCGCTGGTGAAGGATCCGAAAGCGGCCCATGTGCTGTCGGAAGCCTACAACCGCTGGGTCTACGACTATTGCGATGCCGAGCGCTCGCGACTGTTCCCTTGCGCCGTCCTGCCCATCCAGAGCGTCGAGCTGTCGATCAAGGAATTGAAGCGCGTCGCCAAGCTCGGCTTCCGTGCGGCGGCGGTGCGGCCGTGCATGTGGAACGGGCGCTATCCGACCATGGCGGAGTTCGACCCGCTGTGGCGGGAATTCGAACGGCTCGGTATGGTGCTGGCGATGCACACCTTCCCCTCGCGCGAACCGCTCAGCGCGGAATGGGGCAAGCGCATGGCGGAATCCATGTCGGGCGGCGGCCAGGCGCTCATGTTCGGCGACGATGCGGTGATTTATTCGCCCGGGCAATTCATCAGCAACATCGTCTATGCCATGGAACCGTCCATCGACAGTTCCGAATCGCTCGGCTTCATTTTCGAGGCCATGACCTGGCTGACCACCGTGCTGATGACCGGATGGCTGGAGAAGTTTCCCAAGCTGCGCTGCGCCGTGCTGGAATCGAATGCAACCTGGCTGCCGCTCGTCCTGTCGCGAAGCAAGAATTTCCTCGACCTCTACGCCTACCTGCGCAAGCCGAAAGTGAAGGACCCCTTCGAGAGCTTCTATCGGCAATGCTACATCGCCTTCGAAGGCGATGAGGAGCCGGTCTACCGCATGTGGGACCTTTATGAGAACGTCGGGCTCTGGTCGTCCGACTATCCGCATCACGACGCGGAGGACGCATGGGAGGCGCTGGAGAAGATGGAAAAATACCGCGTGCCGAAGCGCGCGCGGGGCAAGCTCATGGGCGGAAACGCGCGCAAGCTCTACGGCATCGAGCCGCGCCTGACCGTGCGGCGCCAGATGAAGAACTACGAGCCGGCGCTGCTGCCCTGGTAGGCGCGGCCGGCGTCAGGTCCCGATCCGCAGCGGCGCGCCGATCCGGCGCAGCGCCGCCAGCACGCTGAGGGCGGTGATGCGGCCGGTGCGCGGATTCTCGCTCGGGACGTTCTCGATCGTCATGTCGAGGCGCGCCGAATCCGCGTCCACGATGATCCGGTGGGTGTTCCGGGTCAGCGCCGGATCGGCCCAAATTTCGACCATGGTCAGATCCGGACCGATGCCGGCGAGCGACAGAGCCGCCGCGACATTCAGATTGGCCGGGAATCCTGCCGCCGCTTCTCGCGCGGTACCGGCAAAGACTCGAACCGGCGCCGTAAGCCCGGAAATATCAATGCCGCGCTCGACGAGGTAAGGCGCGCCCAGAAGGCCGGCGACCGGCTTCCGCGTGATCATCCGCACCGCTGCGATGTTGCCTTCTGCCGCCGCCACAACCGCGTCCAAGCCGAGAAGCGCACCCGTCGGCACAATGATCCGGCCGCCGCTTCGCTTGGCAAGCGCAACCAGCTCCGGCTGCGCCAATAGTGCGCCGACGCTCAGCACCATCAGCGTCTTGCCCCTCGTCAGCACAGGCTTCGCGATCTCCGGCAGAAATGCCGCCGGGGCGCATTCGATGGTGAGATCGGCCAGCTCTGCCAATTCGTCAAACGCTGCGAAGCGGATTTGCGCCGCCGCGGCGCCGAGCCTCCGCGCCGCGGCCGGAACGTCCCGGCATGCGACGGCCGCCAATCGCATGTCCGGAACATCGCCGGCGAGCAACCTATGCGCTACGGCGGTTCCGATGGTGCCCAGTCCGGCGATCGCCACCGTCGTCGTCATGGCCGCTCGGGTTTCAAGGCCGCCTTGCGCACGGTGTCGAACAATCCGGCGAAGCCGCGCGGCAGGAAGATGATGAACAGCATCAGCAGCAAACCGTAAATGGTGTTGGCAGCGCCGATGAAATTGGCGCCGAACCAAACCCGCAAGGACTCGGTCAGGGCGATGGTGAAGAGCGAACCCACGGTCGGCCCGAGCGCCGCATACATGCCGCCGGCGACGGCCGCGAACACGATCTGCAGCGACACGCCGATGCCGGAAACGATCTCCGGGTTGAGGTACATCAGGTACTGGCCGAACATGGCGCCGCCGAGCGCCGTCAAAGCGGCGCTTGCCACCGTCACGCGGAGTTTTTCGCGCATCACGTTGATGCCAACGGCCGCGGCGGCGTCTTCGTCCTCGGAGATGGCATCGAGTGCCGCCCGCCCGGTGCCCCGGTCTATCCAGTACCAGACCACGATGCCCACGAACCAAACCACAAGAGCGACAAGGTAGAAGGTGGACTTTTCCGGAAATTGCAACGCATACCACGAATGGCCCACGGCCTTCGGCGTCAAGCCGAGCGACCCGCCCGTCACGTCCCGCGCCGCGACGATGGCGAGCATCGCCACCTGACTAAGAGCGAGGGTGACCAAGGCGAAGTAATGCCCGACAACCTTGAGCCGGAAACAGGGGTAGCCGATGGCGAGCGCCAGAATCACCGCCGTCACCATCCCGGCCGGAATGCCGAGCCACGGCGTCACGCCGAGCGAATTCCACAGCAATGCGGGCACATAGGCGCCGACCCCCATGAAGGCGCCGTGGCCGAGCGACACCAGACCGAATCGGCCCATGAGCGACCATGCGGTGTAAATGAAGCCATAGATCAGAATCTGAATGGCGATGTGCAGAAAATAGTCGGCGGCCACCAGCGGCAACAGGACCAGCGCCGCCAGTCCGGCCAGCGCGAAGATTCGCACAGGTGTCATCGCCTCATGATCCCTTGCGGTCGCAGGAACATAAGAACGATGAAGAAGGTGAACGCGAACACGTAAGACAATTCCGTCGAAACAAAGAAACCGCCGATGGAGATGATCTGGCTCATGATGAACGAGGCGACGAATCCGCCGAACATGTTGCCGAGCCCGCCCAGCACGCAGATCATGAACGTGATCGGCCCGAACGAAGCGCCGACGAACGGGTGGACGTCGTATTGCAGCACCAATAGGCAGGCCGCCAGTCCCGCCAGGCCGCCGCCGATGGTCGAGGTCACCAGATAGATCCGCCGCTGATCCACGCCCATGAGGCCCATGACGTCGCGGTCCTGCGCGATGGCGCGGATTGCCGTACCGAGGTAGGTGTGCCTGAGGAATGCGTAGAGTCCGGTCGCGCCGAGCAGAGCCACGCCAAAGGCGATCAACCGCGCGTAGCTGATGTAGAGATCGTGAACCTCCAACACTGGCAGACGGACGCCGATGTTGCGGAAGTCGGTGCCGAACAGAAGCGTCGCCAGGCTCTGCAGGAAGAAAAGCAGCCCTCCGGTCGCCAGGAGCTGGTTGATCGGTGCCGAACCGAGGATCGGCGTTATCAGGAGGAAATGCACCAGGAAGCCGAGGACCGCCACGCCGGCGATCGCCGCGGCGCAAGCGGGCAGCAGCGGCCAACCCCCGGGCACGTGCAGCCAATACACCGCATACATGCCGCACATGACCAGTTCGCCATAGGCGATCCAGACCACGTCGATCACGCCGAAGATCAGGTTGAGCCCGAGCGCCAGCAAGGCCAGCACGCCGCCGAGCAGCACGCCGTTCAGGATGGCTTCCAGGAGATAGATGTCCATGGCTGCTACAGGCCCATATACGCCTTGCGGACGAAATCGTTGTTCTTCAGCTCCTCCGCTGTCCCGGCCAGGCGGATCGCGCCGACCTCGAGGAGATAGGCGCGGTCCACGACGTCAAGCACTTGATGCACGTTCTGCTCGACGATCAGCACCGTGAAGCCTTCCGAACGGATGCGATGAATAAGGTCGAAGACCTGTTGCACCACAAGCGGCGCCAGGCCGGCCGAAGGTTCGTCCATCAACAGGAGCTTCGGCCGGGACATCAGGGCGCGTCCGATGGCGCACATCTGCTGCTCGCCGCCGGAAAGGGTGCCGGCAAGCTGGGCGCGGCGCTCCCTCAATCGCGGAAACAGCTCATAGACCCAAGCCAGGCGGTCGGCGAATTGCCCGCGAGCGGCCGGGATGAACGCGCCCATGCGCAGGTTGTCCTCGATCGTCAGTTTCGGGAACAGCCGGCGATTTTCCGGCACATGGGCGATGCCGCGTTCCACCACGCGGTGCGCCGGCAGGTCCGCGATCGAACGGCCATCCAGCGTCACCTCGCCCGATTGCGCGCGCACCAGGCCGGAGATCACCCGCATGAGCGTCGTCTTGCCGGCTCCGTTCGGGCCGATCACGCCGATCGCTTCGCCCGCCGCAACCTCAAGCGAAACGCCGAATAGCGCCCGAAAGCCGCCATATCCGGCCGAGACATTGGCAAGGGAGAGCATGCTCGATCAGCTCCGCTGCTTTCCCAAATAGACCTCGATGACGCGCGTGTCGCCAGCCGCCGCGGCCGGCGTTCCCTCGAAAATCTTTTCGCCATGGTCCAGAACGATGACCCGGTCGACCACGCGCATCAGCACGCCCATGATGTGCTCGACCCAGACGATGGTGATGCCCATGCGGGTCCGGATGCTCTCGAGCAGGTTGGCCGCGTGCTCCATTTCGCCGGCGTCCAAGCCGCCCAAGCTCTCGTCGGCGAGGAGCAGCCGAGGGCGCGTGGCGAGCGCCCTGGCGAGTTCGAGCTTTTTCAGGGCGGCGGCGCCGAGTCCCGTCACCGGCGTGTGGGGGTCGCTCGGCAGGCCGACCAGATCGAGCGTCTCGGCAGCAACGCGCCGCGCCTGCGCCTCGTCGAGCGCGCCGCCGCCGCCGTAGCGCGCCGCCAGCATCACGTTGTCCCGGAGCGAAAGCTTGCGAAACGGCCGCGGAATCTGGAATGTCCGCGCCACACCCATGCGGCACACCCGATGGGCGGCGGCGCCGGCGATTTCCCGCCCGTCGAAGCGGATCGAGCCGTTCGTCGGCGCAAACGTGCCGGCGATCAAATTGAACGTCGTGCTTTTGCCCGATCCGTTGGGGCCGATCAGGCCTAGAATCTCGCCCTGCTGCACTTCGAAGGAGACCTGGTTGACCGCCAGGAATCCCCCGAAGCGCTTGGACAGGCTTGCGACCGTCAGCATCTCAAAGCATGGCGTAGGGCGACGAGGCAGGCAGCGGCAGGACGGGCTCCTGGGTCTGGATGAGCGTCGGCCACACGACGGAGATATGGACGCCGTTGTATTGCATGACCACAGGTGTCGAGCGCTCGTTCTGGCCCGAGAGTTGCGTGCCGGGCGGATAGAATTTCACGCCGTATCCCTGGATGGTGCCGCCGGCCGGAATGTCCACGTCCAACGCCGCCTTGCGGACGGCCTCCGGATCGAAGCCGCCGTACTTGGCCTTCGCCACCGGCAGCACGTTGTTCAGCAGCACCCAGGTCTGGTTGAAACCCATGGACACGTGTGGCGGCACGTCCTTGGCCTTGGTCTTTGCAACGTATCGCTCGACCATGATCTTGATCAGATCGCCAAGGCCTGGAGCCAGCGACTTCGCATTGAGGAGTTGCGAGGGCACCGGATCGATGTCGCAGAAATCGTTGATGTCGTCGCCGAAGGTCTCGCGCAGCTTGTCGAGCTGGCTGTAGCCGGCGCCGTTGCCGACCAGCATGCGGAATTTCAGGCCGGATTCCCGCGCTTGGCGCAGGAACAGCGTGATATCCGGATTGTAGCCCGCGTGCAGAATCACGTCGGCGCGAGCGCGCTTGATTTTCGTCACCATGGACGAGAGATCGGGCGCGCTGGCGGAATAGGCTTCCTTCATCACAACCTGCATGCCGCGCTCTTTGATGAACCGCTCATCGGCTTCACCGACGCCGACGCCATAAGGCCCGTCTTCATGGAGGATGACGACCTTGAGGTCCTTCGGCTCGATGCCGAGCTTGGCTTTGCAGTTTTCGGCCAGGAAGCCAGCCGCAGCCTGACCGTATTGGTCGGAGTGGATCTGCGCGCGGAAGACGTAGTGCAGGTTCTTATCCTTGAACACCGATGTGGCCACCGCCGTGGTGATCCACAGGATCTTCTTCTGCTCCTCCAGCTTGGCCGCGAGTGGCACCGCGTGGGCGCTGGAGTAAACACCGAGGATGATGTCGACCTTCTCCTGGTTGATCAGGCGCTCGGCCTCGTTGATTGCCGCATCCGCCTTGCTTTGCGAATCGGCGTTGATCGGCTGCACTTTGTATTTTCCGGCGACGCCGCCGCGCTCGTTCACCAGGTCTATGGCGGTCTGCGCGCCGATTGCGCAAGCGACCGATCCTGCGGCGGCAAAGGGCCCTGAAAGATCATAGAGCACGCCGACGCGGATAGGAGCGTCCTCGGCGAATGCGATCCGTCCGCCGAGCCCGGAGACAGCGGCGCTGGCAGCCGAATACTTGATGAATGACCGTCGTGAGGCCTTCATGGTTCCTCCCCCTTGTTTTGCTTGGGGCCAGTCAGGCGCCGGCCCTCGAAGCTTTGCATGAGTGTTTGGCAATCGGATGGTCGAGTCAACGTGTCGTTGCTTACCTTCGCGGCCATTGCCCCCGGGGTGTGCCACTCGACTTCGATTGGGAGTAGGATCGGTCGATGCGGCGGCGGATTGTTGCAGCGGCGCAACTCGACGCCGCGCATTCCAACCGGGAGGATGACATGCCAAAAATCGAAGCAGTTGATCGGCTGTTGAAGCGTGCTGTCGACGACGGCGACGTGCCGGGTGTCGTCGCCATGGCGGCGAACCGGAACGCCATCATCTACGAAGGCGCCGGCGGAAAGCGCGAGATCGGCAAGGACACGCCGATGACGCTCGACACCGTGGTTTGGATTGCGTCCATGACCAAGGCCATTACTGCGACCGCGGCGATGCAGCTGGTCGAACAAGGCAAGCTGGACCTGGATCGGCCGGCGAGCGCCGTGATCCCGCAGCTCGGCAAGGTCGAAGTGCTCGACGGCTTCGACGGCGCCGGCAAGCCGAAACTCCGCGCGCCGAAGCGGGCCATCACGCTTCGCCACCTTCTGACGCATACGGCGGGCTTCAGCTACGACATCTGGAACGCGTCGATTGCGAAGTACATGGAGGCGACGGGAACGCCCGGCATCATTTCATGCCAGAACGCCGCCTTGACGACGCCTCTGACATTCGATCCCGGCGAGCGCTGGGACTACGGCATCAACATCGATTGGGCCGGCAAGATGGTCGAGACCGTCAGCGGCCGAAACCTCGAGGACTATTTCCGCGCCAATATTTTCGGTCCGCTCGGCATGAACGACACGGCGTTCAAGCTGACGCCGTCCATGCGCGGGCGTCTGTCGGCCATGCATCAGCGCGGCGACAACGGCGCGCTGCAGGCGGTGCCGTTCGAGATCCCGCAAGAGCCGGAGTTCAAGATGGGCGGCGGCGGTCTTTACGGCACGGCGCAGGATTACCTGAAATTCACCCAGATGATCCTGAACGACGGGCGCGGCAACGGCGCGAGCATCCTGAAGCCCGCCACCGTGCAGACCATGGCACAGAACCACATCGGCGGCCTTCTGGTCGGCGCGTTGAAGACCGCGGCGCCGCCGCTGTCGAACGATGTCGATGTCTTCCCCGGCATGCCGAAGAAATGGGGCCTGAGCTTCCTGATCAATACGGAAAAAGCCCCGACCGGCCGCGCGCCAGGCAGCCTCGCCTGGGCGGGCCTCGCCAACACGTATTTCTGGATCGACCGGGCAAGCGGCGTCGCCGGCGTCTATCTGACGCAGCTCTTGCCCTTCGCGGACAACAAGTCGCTGCCGCTGTTCGCCAACTTCGAGACCGAGATCTATCGCTCGCTCGGGTAGGACCGGTACGTCTCGGCTAAAAGGTGAGGACCGCTTTGCCGGTGAATCGCCGCTCGATCAATCGGGCGGCGACGCCGGCGACTTCGGTCCAGCGCGCTTCCACCTCGATGGCGGGTTTCAGCTTCCCGTCCGCGATCAGCCGCCCCAGGCGCGCCAGTCCGATGCCGGCCGGCTCGCGCTGGATCTCGTCGAACAGGATCAAGCCGTAGAGGCTTGCCGCGCCGATGCGGAACAGTTCGCGCGCGTCGAACGTCGTTTCCGCCGCGCCGGACACGCCGAACAGCACGCAGGTGCCGCCGGGCGCCAGCATGCGTATGGCGGCGGCGAGCGACGGCCCGCCGACGGATTCGAGCACGAGATGGAACGGGCCGAGTGAAGCGGCGGCTCCCACGTCGGCACCCACCGCCGCTTCGTCGGCGCCAAGGCGCTTGACCAGGCTTTCATGCTCGCGGTTGCGGATCGCCGCCACCACATGGGCGCCCGAGAGCCGCGCAAGCTGGCATGCGAAGCTGCCGACGCCTCCCGTGGCGCCGCCGATCAGGACCTTGCGGCCGAGCAGCAATCCGCCTTTCGCCAATGCATGCAGGGCGGTCAAGCCGGCCACTGGAAGCGTCGAGGCCGCCGCGAAGCTCACCGACCTCGGCAGTTCGGCGAGAACCGGCGTCGGCGCCGCGACGTACTCCGCCCAGGCGCCATCGGCCACGAGCCCGACCACGCGCGCACCGGCGCGCGGGCCCGATCCGTCGGACGCAGGCGTTTCGACGGTTCCGGCGAAGTCCCAACCCGGAATCCAACCATTGTCCGCCATGGAAAGCGCCCGCCGCGTCTCCCCGCGATTGAGCGATACGGCCGCTACTTTGACCAAGGCTTCGCCGAGCCTGGGCGCGGGCTTCGGCGTCTCACGGATCGCGAGTTTGCCGGGCGCGTCCTTGGCGACCACTACCGCACGCATTGTTCCGCTGGCCATTGAGTCCTCCCCATCGTCGTTTCCGGTTAGCCTAATGCATTAGCCGCATTGCATCCATGCAAACGCACGTGCTCCGCATGGCGCGCGCCGTTCATTTCCACTAACGTACGGCGGACCACGCGGATGTCGAGCAGGGGGACGAAGACATGCGATTTGGTGTGTTCTACGAGCTGCAATTGCCCAAGCCTTGGGCTCCGGGCGACGAGCAGCGGCTGTTCCACGAGGCGCTCAAGCAGGTCGTGCTCGCGGACGGTCTCGGCTTCGACTATGCATGGGAGGTGGAGCACCATTTCCTCGATGAATACTCCCACTCGTCCTGCCCAGAGGTGTTCCTCTCCGCGGCGGCCGCTCTCACCAAGCAGATCAGGCTCGGCCATGGCATCCGGCAGGTGATCCCGAACTACAACCACCCGGCGCGGACGGCGGAAGGGCTCGGGACGCTCGACATCGTCTCCAACGGCCGCGTCGATTTCGGCATCGGCGAAGGCGCGACGCGCCTCGAGCTCGGCGGCTTCAAGATACCCGCCAAGGAAAAGCGCGCCATGGCGCTGGAGGCGGCCGAACAGATCGCCAACATGATGGTGCTGGAACCTTACCCGGGCTTCGAGGGCCGGTATTTCTCCATGCCCTGCCGCAACATCCTGCCGAAGCCCGTGCAAAAGCCGCACCCGCCCATGTGGATGGCCTGCACCAACCGCGACACCATCAAGATCGCGGCGGCGAACGGCCTCGGCGCCCTGGCCTTCTCGTTCGTCAACCCGGAGGAGGCGCGGACCTGGGCGGACATCTACTACGGCATAATCAAGTCTGAGGCCTGCGTGCCGCTCGGGCACACGGTCAACGCCAACATCGCGATGGTATCGAGCTTCTCGATCCATACCGATCGCGCCGAAGCCATCCGCCGCGGCCACGAGGGTTTCGAATTCTTCGGCTACGCCCTGAACGCGCTGGTCGCGCACGACACCGTGCCGGGCCGGACGAACATCTGGGGCGACTATCTCAAGGCCCGCGGCAACCGCACCCAGGAAATCATCGATGCGTCCGAGCGCCTGGAGCGCCAGGCGTCCGGCATCGGCACGCCCGACGACATGCGTTCGCATTTGCGCGGATTCCAGGAGGCCGGCGTCGATCAGGTGATCTTCCTGCAGCAGGCGGGCCGCAATCGCCACGACCACATCTGCGAATCGCTCGAACTCTTCGCGGCCTCGGTCATGCCCGACTTCAAGGCGGAAGTCGAAGCACGCGAGGCGCGCAAGCGGCGTGATCTAGAGCCCTACATTCAGGCGGCGCTGCGGCGCAAGACCTGGATGCGGCCGATGGCCGACGGCGAAGTGCCGGTGGTGCGCGCGTCGGTGGTCAAGGCGCAAATCAACGCGGCGCGCTGATCGATCGGCGATGAGCGAATCGTCCGCGCGCGACGTTGCGATCATCGGCGGCGGCATCGCGGGCCTGGCGCTCGCCCTCAATCTGCACGCGCGCGGATTGCCGTGCCGGATCTATGAGGCCGCGCCCGAGTTCAAGGAGCTCGGCGTCGGCATCACGTTGCTGCCCCACGCCATGCGCGAACTCGCCGCGCTCGGCGTCGACGGCGCGCTCAAGGCCGTGGCGATCGAGAATCGCGAAAGCCGGTTTTTCAACCGCTTCGGCCAGCTTATCTACAGCGAACCGCGCGGCCGGTTCGCCGGCTATCGGCTGCCGGAGCTCGGCATCCATCGGGCGCAGCTGCACCGTATTCTCCACGATGCGGTCATTGCGCGTCTCGGCGGCGATCACGTCGTGCTGGATCGCAAATGCACCGGCGTCGAGCAGGACGACGGCGGCATCACCTTGCGGTTCCAGGCAGCGTCGAGCGGCGCCGTCGCGCCGGCCGTTCGTGCACGAATCGCCGTGGCCTGCGACGGAATCAACTCGACGCTTCGCCGCCAGTTCTATCCGCAGGAAGAGCTAGCCTATGCCGGCATCAACACCTGGCGCGGCGTCACGCGGCACAAGCCGGTGTTCGACGGCAGGACGTATATGCGGATCGGCTCGATCCGCACCGGCAAGATGGTGATCTATCCCATCGTCGACGATCTGGACGGCCAGGGGCTTCAGCTCATCAACTGGGTGGCGGAGCTGCATTCCGAGACGGCGGCGAAGAACGACTGGAACAAACCGGGCAAGCTTGAGGATGTGCTGCCGATCTTCCGCGACTGGACCTTCGACTGGCTCGACGTGGCGGCGCTGATTCGCGACGCGGACATGATCCTGGAATACCCGATGGTCGACCGCGATCCGGTGCAGCGCTGGACCTTCGGCCGCGTGACCCTCGCCGGCGATGCGGCGCATCCCATGTATCCGCGCGGATCGAACGGCTCGGCGCAGGCGCTGATCGACGTGCGCGTGCTGGCGGAAGCGTTGAAGGCTGCGGACGATCCCATTGCGGCGCTGAAGGCCTATGAATCGGCGCGGCTCGAGCCGACGGCCAGGATCGTCCGCATGAACCGGGAATCGCCGCCGGACGTCATCAACATCAAGGTCGAGGAACTCACCGGCGACAGGCCGTTCACCAACCTCGACGATTTCATCTCCCAGGACGAGTTGCGGGCGCTGTCCGACCGTTACAAGGCCGTCGCGGGCTTCGGCGTGACCGACGTGAACTCGCGCTAGGTTCTACCGCTTTGCGGACTTGGATCTGGCGGTGAAGGCGGCGATGCGCTCTTCCATGTCCGGACCGCGTCCTTCGGAGCGGTAGATCTCGTGCGCCAATCCGGCGCCGATGGTCAGGCCGTCGGTCTCGATCATGAGCCGCTTGTTGGCGCGGTGGCTGAACCAGGAATTAGCAAGGATGCCTGCGCAAAGCTCGGCCAGCTTCGCATCGAATTCCGCATCCGGCACGCAGATGTTGGCGAGCCCCATGGCTTCGGCCTCGGCACCGGAATAGGTTCGGCAGGTCAACATCATCTCCCGCGCCTTGGCCGGGCCCACCCGCCGCGGCAGCCGTTGGCTCATGCCCCAAACCGGCGTAAGCGCCCAGCGCGCATGGGTGTCGGCGAACTTGGCCGACGCCGAGGCGACGATCAGGTCGCCCGCCAGCGCCAGCTCCAACGCGCCAGTGTAGCAGTGACCATGCACGGCGCTGATGACCGGCTGCGGCAGATCGGCGAGGCGCTCGATCGTCTCGGCCTGGAAGTTGGGTTTCGGCGGTTTCTCTCCGGCCGCGATGTCCGTCAGGTCGTGCCCGGCCGAAAAACATTTGCCGGCGCCGCGCAGCATCACCAGCCCGATCCGGTGCGTTTCGTTCGCGATCCGCTCCACATGCCGGCGAAGCTCCACAAACATCGCGACCGTCAGCGCGTTCAACTTTTCCGGCCGGTTCAGCGTCAGCGTCGCCAACCCGTCCCGGTCTTCGCGCAGAACCAACCCTTCCATGGCCGTCACCTCAACGGCCGGAGAAATTGGGCAACCGCCGCTCGGCCATGGCCTTGACGCCCTCCTTGAAGTCGGCTGTCTTCCGCTGCCAATCCTGCTCGACCAATTCGCGTTCGGTGGCGGTTTCGATCGCATCGGCCAAACCGCGCCGCAACGTCTCGCGCATGGAAAGGATGGCGAGCGGACCGGATTGCGCAATCTCGACGCCCAGCGCCTGCGCCGCCGCGCGCACCTCGGCTTGCGGCACCAGCACGTCGGCAAGGCCGATCGCGGCCGCCTCGTCGCCGGCGATGCGGCGGCCGGTGTAGAACAGCAACGCCGCCTTCTGCGGCCCGACGATGCGGGGCAGGGTGCAGGTCAGCCCGAAGCCGGGATGAAAGCCGAGGCGGCTGAAGTTGGCGCTGAAGCGCGCCTCGGCGCAGGTGACGCGGAAGTCGGCGACCAGGGCGAGCCCAAGTCCGCCGCCGATGGCCGGGCCATGCACCGCGGCAATGATCGGCTTGCGGGCGCGAAACAGGCGCGCGGCCTCCTTGTAGAGATGCTTCGCCGCGCCGCCCTCCGCCGCGCTGCCGGTGTCGGGCCGGTTGGAGAAATCGGCTCCGGCGCAAAACGCCTTGCCCGCGGCGGCGAGAACGATGGCGCGGCATTCCGGATCGGCGTCGAAGGCGTCGAACGCATCGCCGATCTGGTTGATCAGCGCGTTGTCGAAGAAATTGTTCGGCGGCCGGCGAATCTCGACCGTTCCGACGCGATCCTTCAGCTCGACGCCGATATCCTTGTAGCTGCGATGTCCGCTCATGCGACTTCCTCCCGTTAATTCGTCGTGATTGTCAGGCGAGGGTGCCGAGGAAACTCGTCACCGCCTTGTTGAAGGCTTCCGGCTGGTCGATGTTCACCGCGTGGCCGGCGTCCGGAACGACCACCTTGAGCGCGCCGGGAATCTTGGCCGCCATGTAGTCTGAAGCCGCGAGGAAGGGCTTGTCGTCGGCGCCGACGACCACGAGCGAGGGTACCTTGATGTGCGGCAGGGATTCGATGACGCCGGCGTTGCGCTGCGTCAGCATGCCGCGCGCGGCAAGGGCCAAACCCTTGGCCGATCGATGGGTGCTGGTGGCGCGTTCGGCGCTGGCGGACCGCAGCGAGCTTAGGCCCTCGGTCTCCAGGCGTTTCGCCGTCTCGAGGGCCCGTTTGTTCCACTCTTCCCGCGCTTCGTCCTTCCGGAAGCCCGGGCCGGTGTCGATGATCAACAGGGCCAGAACGCGATCCGGATGAGCCCGATTGAAGGCGAGCGACATGTAGCCGCCAAGGGACAGGCCGCCGATCACGGCCCGCTTGGCGCCGACTGTATCCAGCAAAGCCGCCATGTCCGCCACCGTCGCCGCTTCGCTATAGGCCGCCGGGTCGCTCGGATAGTCGCTCTCGCCGTGGCCGCGCATGTCCCAGATGACGAGCGTGTGCTTCCGCGACAGCGGCTCGATCTGTCCGCGCCACATCTGCGATGTGGCGGAATAGCCGTGTGTGAGCAGCAACACCGGCCCCTTGCCATGAACCTCATAGTGGATGTTCACGCCGTCGCGATTGAGTTTCGCCATGTGCTTCCCCTTCCTCTCCGCGTCAGTGGCGCAAGCCGAGCAGGTTCCGGGCCACGACCCAGCGATGCACCTCGGACGGCCCTTCGTAGATGCGCATGATGCGCACGCGATTGGCCATCTGCTGCAACGGCAGTTCCTTGGTCATGCCCATGGCGCCGAAGCTCTGCATGGCGTGGTCGATGATGTCCCAGGCCATCTCGGTGGCAAAGACCTTGATCATCGACACTTCGGATCTCGCGTCCTGGCCCTGATCGATCTTGCAGGCGGCGTCATAGGTCATCAGCCGGCAAGCGTGCAGGCGGGTGGCGGCATCGG
Source organism: Candidatus Cybelea sp. (assembly GCA_035632095.1). Lineage (GTDB taxonomy): Bacteria > Pseudomonadota > Alphaproteobacteria > Ferrovibrionales > Ferrovibrionaceae > DASQHM01. The sequence goes on from DASQHM010000003.1 coordinate 36,861, forward strand.
CGATCCACCATTGGATGGCTTGCCGTTCCGAAAGCGGCTTGCCGAAGGTGACGCGCTGGGGGACGTATTCGCACATCATGTCTAGGGCGCGCTGGCCGAGACCGATGCACCAGGCGGCCATGTGCACGCGCCGGGTCGAGAGCCGCT
>DASQHM010000004.1:0-5535 GCA_035632095.1 Candidatus Cybelea sp.
GCCGCGGTCCAAAGCGCCGTGCCGCCGATCACCGCCGAGCGCGAGCCCATGGTGCCCATGCCGTAACCGACGCGGTCGGTGTCGCCGTCGATGTATTGCACGTTCGACGGATCGAGCCCGAGGCGCTCGTGGACGATCTGCTTGAACATGGTCTCGTGGCCCTGGCCCTGGTTCTTCGTGCCCATAAGAACCGTGGCGCCGCCGCTCGGACTGAAGCGAATTTCGGCGAATTCGAGGCCCGGCGACGCGGCGCGCTCGATGGCGTTCGCGATGCCGATGCCGCGCAGCTTGCCGCGCTTGCGCGCCTCGCTACGCCGCGCCGGAAAGCCGGCGTAGTCCGCCTCTTTCAGTGCCTCCTCCATGTTGCGACCGAAATCACCGCAATCGTAGACCGGGCCAAGCGGCGTCTTGTACGGCATCGCGGCCGGCGCGATGGCGTTCTTGCGCCGCAATTCGATCGCGTCGAGACCAAGCTCGCGGGCGGCATCGTCGATCAGCCGTTCGATCACGTAGATCGCCTCCGGACGGCCGGCGCCGCGATAAGGCGCGGTGGGATTGCAGTTCGCCAGCATGACCGTGACGTGCACATGGGCCGCCGGAATGGCGTATACGCCGACGAGGGTGCCGAGATTGGCGAAGGTGGTGAGCAGATTGCGGTCGGACGAAATATAGGCGCCCACATTCGAGACGTTGCGCACGCGCAAGCCCAGGAAACGCCCCTCGCGGTCGAGCGCCAACTCGGCGTCGGACACATTGTCCCGCGCGTGCTCGTCGGCCTGGATGGCTTCGCTACGATCGGAAATCCAGCGCACCGGACGGCCGAGCTTGCGCGCCGCCCACGGCATCAGGCGATGCTCGGCGTATTGCCAGCCCTTGGTGCCGAAGGCCCCGCCCACGTCGCCGGCGATGACCCGCACCTTGCCTTCGGGAACCTTCAGAATCTTGCTGGCAAGCGCGTTTCGCACGCGATGGGGATATTGCACGTCCGCATAGACCGTATAACGGTCCTCGCCCGGATCATATGTCCCGATGACGCCGCGGGTTTCCATGTAATGCGCGAAGACCCGCGTGATGACGTAGCGCCGCTTGATGATATGCGCCGCCTTCGCGAACGCGGCATTGACGGCCGTCGCATTGCCGACTTCATGGACGTGGGAGACGTTGTCGGGACATTCGCTCCACACCGCGGGACTGCCTGGCTTCAACAAGTCCAAGGTCGAAGTGACGGACGGAAGTGGTTCGTAGTCGACGACGACCGCTTCCGCCGCGTCCTTCGCCTGGGCCAAGGTTTCCGCGACGACCATCGCAACAGGATCGCCGACGTATTGCACCTGTCCCTCGGCGAAGCCCTTGTGCGCCGGAGCGAACATGGGCGAGCCGTCGGGACGCTTGCGCGGAAACGTCGTGCCGATGACGCCGAGCCCGTCGCGCGCCACATCCGCGGCCGTATAAACCGCGAGCACGCCGGGCATCTTCAATGCCGCCGCGGTTTCGATGCGGCGGAGGCGCGCATGAGCGTGGGGTGAGCGAACAATGATGGCATACGCCTGGTTGGCCAGGTTGACGTCGTGGATGTACCGGCCTTCGCCGCGCAGCAGGCGGGGATCCTCGAACCGGGCGACTGGCTGGCCAATCCCGAACTGGCCCATGGCCAAATCCTCCCTCTGCGGGCGCACCTTCGCGACGCTGCGCGATTGTTTGATATATTTAATACTTGCGGCGAAAAGCCTGTCAATGCGACGCTTGCCGGCATGAGCCTCTACTACGTCCAGAAGGCGCTTTATCAGCTCAACCGCGATCCGGAGCTGCAACGGCGATTCCAGGCGGATCCGGATTCGGTTCTCTCCACCTACGAACTGACGCCCGAGGAACGCAAGGCGATCCGCGATCCGGACATCGGTCTGCTCTACGTCATCGGCGTGAACGGGCAGATTCTCATGCATTACGCCGCCATGCGCGGCTTCGAGTGGAACGCGTACCTCGAAGCGATGCGCGAAGGATTGCGCCGCCACGGTCCGGTGCGCGCCGGCATCTACGCCATGGTGGAGGACTGATCGTGCCGCTGGTGTTCTCCGGCGTCTGCAGCCATGCGCCGGGCATCACCGGCCGCGCCGAGCGCGCCGATCCCATCGCGCGCGACAGCCTCTATGCGGCGTTTGCGCGCATGCGCGATGCGATCGAAGCATCGCGGCCCGACGCGCTGATCGTGATCGCGGCGGAGCACTTCGCCAATTTCTTCATGAACACCATGCCGGCTTTCGCCATGGGCATGGCCGAGCACTACGAAGGCCCGATCGAAGACGAGAAATGGCTCGCCATCGCGCGGCGGCGCGTGCCGGGAAATCGCGGTCTGTCCGAGCGGCTGATCCGCCGGATCATGCAGGACGTGGACGTCGCCTACGCCGAGGAATGGAAGTTCGATCACGGCATCATGGTGCCGCTGCATTTCCTGACGCCGCGTTACGACTTGCCCGTCATTCCCGCCAACATCAATTGCCAGGGGCCGCCGCTGACGCCCCTGGCCCGCGCCCATGCTTTTGGCCGTGCGCTGCGCAGCGCTTGCGATTCCGTGCCCGAGCGCCTGGCGTTGGTCGGCACCGGCGGCATCTCCCATTGGCCGGCGACACCCAACTCCGGCAAGATCAACGAGGCCTGGGATCGCGAATTCCTGCGGCGCTGGACCGCCAACCGGCGCGAGGAACTGCTCGACTATACGGATGAGCAAACCTACCGCGACGGCGGCCAGGGCGGCTTCGAGATTCGCACTTACATCACCGCTGCGGCGGCCGCCGAAGGCTCGACTGGCGAAATCTGGTTCTATCAGCCCATTCCCATTTTTGCCGTCGGCGCGACGGTCGCGGTCATGAACCTAGATCGCGCCGCATGAGTGGGAGCGGCGCCGCGATCAGGCCCTTCGGCCGGTCCCTGCCGATGCAGCTCATGCGCGCGCGCGAGCTAGTGATGAAGCGATTTCGCCCGCATCTGCACGCCCACGGCCTCACCGATCAACAATGGCGCATCATCCGGGCGCTTGCCGAAACGGACTCGCTCGAGGTTCTGGAGATCAGCGAGCGTTGCTGCATCCATGCGGCTAGCCTTTCGCGCATTCTGCCCAAGCTCGAAAAGGAGGGCATCATCGCGCGGCGGGCCAACTCCGAAGACCAGCGCCGGGTGATCGTTTCTCTCACGCAGCGCGGGCAGCGCCTGTTCCGGCGCATCGCGCCCGAATCCGAACGCATCTACGCGGCGCTGGCATCCGAGATCGGCATCGAGCGGCTGGACGACGTCTATCGCTTGCTGGATGAAACCATCAGCGCGCTGATCGAGCCTCACGCCGGCCGCCGCGGCACAGCCAGACTGCCGCGCGCCAGGGCCGAAGCGAGCGACCGCGACTAGGCGGCGAGATCGAACCAGACGTGAATGTTGCCGGTTCCGGCGGCGTTTTCGTATTCCGAGCAGGGCGTGCCGCGCGCGTGGCAGTCGCGGCCGCCGATCGCGGCGACCATTTGCAAGTAGTGCGCGCCCCAACCCTCATAGTGCGCCTGTCGCATGGTCGGGTAGCGGTCCAGCACGTCGGCATGACGCCCTTCGCGCATGAGATCGACAATCTCGCGGTCGAATTCGACCCAGCGCGCATCCGCGACGTTGTCGGGGTGATAGTAGCGTTGGTTCCGCGGTTCATAGTCGAAGTCGTTGAATACGTGGCTGAGCGCGCCGGAGGCCAACAGCATGGCGTTGGCGTCGCTTCGCCGGATGGCTTCCGCGATGACTTCGCCCATCTGCAAGTAGTGGCGCATGGACGCGGTCTGGCAGGTGCCGACGGAAAGCACGCGCTCGCCGCGCCCGAGCTTGGCCAGCACGTTCAGCGTGGCGTATTGCGGGCTCAAAGTCGGCTCGGTGATGTTGGTTGCGGTCACGCCGCGTTCAGTAGCGACCTGTTCCACCAAACGCGCCAGTTCCGGCGCGCCCGCATAGTCGTACGGCACGCGGGAGAGAATGTGCGGCATCTCGGTCGACGTATAGAGGCCCTTGTAGTGGTCGGCGCCGGCCACCAAATGCCGGCCCGTGGTGATCCAATGGGTATCGAAGATGACGAACGTATCCGGCTTCACGGCGTCCATGCGCTTGCGCAGGCGCTCGAAGCCTTCGATCAAATCGGAATCCCTGCCCTGGCCGAGCTTCAATCGCTCTTCCTTGCTCCGCATCAGGCCGGGATGATGTGAAACGATGGCTGCGCCGACAATTCGGCCCATGGCGTCCTCCCGCGAAACCGCGCCCATTATTTGCGGGCATGCGGCATTGTCAAATCTCTCAAAGTTCGGCGGCCAGGCGAACACCTTCCTCGATCGCCCGTTTCGCGTCGAGCTCGCTCGCCAGGCGCGCGCCGCCGATCAGGTCCGCCGCCACGCCGCGCGATCGCAACTCGGTATGCAAACTGTCGAGCGGCTCCTGACCCGCGCAGATCACCACGGTATCGGCGGCGATGACGCGGTCCTCTCCAGACAACGTGACGTGCACGCCGCCGTCGTCGATTCGCCGATAGGTCACGCCGGCGAGCTGCGTGACGCCGGCGCGCGCCAGCACCGCCCGATGCACCCAGCCGGTCGAGCGGCCAAGCGTCGCGCCGAAGGGCCCTTCGCTCCGCTTCAGCATGGCGATCGAATGTGCGGGCTCGTGCTTCGGCGCCGACGTCGACGTCAGACCGCCCGCGCCGACCATGGCCATGTCGATGCCCCATTCCGCCGCGAACGCCTTCGGGTCGAGGTGGGCCTTGTCGCCGCGCTTCAGCAAGAATAGCGCTACGTCGAAACCGATGCCGCCGGCGCCCATGATCACAACTCGGCGGCCGGCCGCGCGCGATCCGTCCAATATCTCCGCATAGCCCGCCACCATGTGATGGTCGATGCCCGCGATTGCTGGGCGGCGCGGCAGGATGCCGGTTGCCACCACCACGCGATCGAAGCGCTCGGCGGCGATGCTTGCGGCCGTGGCGCGCCGGCCCAAGCGCACGATGGCGCCGAGTTCATCGAGCCGCGCTGCGTGATAGGCGATGCTGTCGGCGAAGATTTCCTTGCCCGGCACCACTTTCGCCAGATTGAACTGGCCGCCGAGACGCGGGCTTGCCTCGAATATGGTCACCCGATGGCCGCGTTCGGCCGCGGTCACCGCGCAAGCCAAACCGGCCGGTCCGCCTCCGATCACCGCAACCTTCTTGGAAATGCCCGCCGTCGTCCAATTCAATTCAGTCTCGCGGCAAGCGCGCGGGTTGACCAGGCACGTGGCCGGCGTGTCGGTGAAATAGTGATCGAGGCATGCCTGATTGCAGGCAATGCACACGTTGATGCTGGCCGCGCGGCCGCTGTCGGCCTTCACCGCGAAGTCCGGATCGGCGAGCAGCGGACGCGCCATGGAGATCATGTCCGCCTGACCGGCGGCAAGGACCGCCTCGGCTTGGGCCGGCGTGGCGATGCGATTGCTGGCGATCACCGGAATCCGCACGGCACGCTTCAATCGCGCCGTGGCCCAGGCGAAGCC
>DASQHM010000005.1:0-12813 GCA_035632095.1 Candidatus Cybelea sp.
TACCGTGATCGGCGGCGCGATCCCGACGGTGAACCTGAAGGGCATCAAGCCCGGGCAGCTGAAGCTCACTCCGAACCTCCTCGCCGGCATCTACCTCGGCAACATCAAGAAGTGGGACGACGCAACGATCAAGGCCGTCAATCCCGGCCTGGCGCTGCCGTCGACCGACATCAACGTGGTGCACCGCTCCGACGGCTCGGGCACGACCTTCATCTGGTCGAACTACCTCTCGAAGGTGAGCGCGGAATGGAAGAGCAAGGTGGGCGAGGGCACCTCGGTCAACTGGCCGGTCGGCGTCGGCGGCAAGGGCAACGAAGGCGTCGCCAGTTACGCCAAGCAGTTCAACGGCTCCATTGGTTACGTGGAATACGCCTACGCCCTGCAAAACAAGCTGACCTACACGCTGTTGCAGAACGCCGCCGGCAAATTCGTCTCGCCGACGGCGGCCGCTTTCCAGGCTTCCGCCGCCAACGCCGATTGGTCGAAGGCGCCGGGCTTCCATCTGCTGCTGACCGATCAGCCGGGCGACGCCAGCTGGCCGATCAGCGGCGCCACGTTCATCCTGGTCTACAAGACCCAGGACAAGCCCGAGACGGGCCGCGAAGTGCTTAAGTTCTTCGATTGGGCCTATCACAACGGCGGCAAGATGGCGGAGGAATTGGCCTATGTGCCGATGCCCGACGCGGTCGTGAAGCTCGTGGAGAAGACCTGGGCCGATCAAGTGAAAGGCGCCGACGGCAAACCGGTGTACGTCGCCGGCATGGCGCAGAAGTAGGGCGTACGCTTGCGGCCGCGGCGGGGGATCGCGCCGCGCCGCAACGTTTGACATGAAACCCGTGCGCCGGAGCGGCCCTGGTAAGGCGGCTCCGGCGCCGGAACGTAAAGCGGAACCATGGCGCTGGTCGCGGCGGGGAGAGCGGTTTCGAGTTCCACAGGCCAGACGGCGGATCGGCTGTTCCGCGGTCTGACGTATGCGTTTGCGCTGCTCGTGCTGCTGCTGCTTGCCGGAATAATCGTCGCTCTGTTCTTCGGCAGCCTTCCCGTGCTCCGCAAGGAAGGCCTGGGCTTCTTCGTCTCCACCGACTGGAATCCGGTCACCGAACGCTTCGGCGCGCTTCCGCCCATCTACGGCACGCTGGTCACCTCCATCATTGCGTTGGTGCTGGCTGTGCCGGTCAGTTTCGGCATCGCGCTGTTCCTGACCGAATTGTCGCCGGCCTGGCTGCGCCGGCCCGTAGGCACGGCAATCGAGTTGCTGGCGGCCGTGCCGAGCATAATCTACGGCATGTGGGGCTTGTTCGTATTCGTGCCGTACTTCGCCACGTACGTGCAGCCCTGGGCGCAAGCGGCGCTGTCGCCCCTTCCTCTGATCGGCGTGCTGTTCGACGGCCCGCCGCTCGGCATCAGCGTGGCGAGCGCCGGCATAATCCTGGCGATCATGGTGGTGCCGTTCATCTCCTCGGTGATGCGCGACGTGTTCCTGACCGTGCCGACGGTGCTGAAGGAATCCGCCTATGGCCTTGGCGCCACGACCTGGGAGGTGGTCTGGCGCGTGGTGCTGCCCTATACCCGCGCCAGCGTGCTCGGCGGCATCATGCTGGGCCTCGGCCGCGCCTTGGGCGAAACCATGGCGGTCACGTTCGTCATCGGCAATTCGCACGATATTTCGCTGTCGCTGTTCCTGCCGGGCGCTACCATTTCGTCCACGGTCGCCAACGAATTCACCGAGGCGGTCGGCGAAATCTATTCTTCGGCGTTGATTGCGCTCGGCCTCACCCTGTTTTTCATCACGTTTGTCGTGCTGGCGCTGGCGCGGTTGCTGCTCTACCGATTGCAGCAGAAGGCGGGGCGGTGATGACCCGATACCGGAAACGGCAGATCATCAACGCTTTCAATCTCACGGCCTCCGTGGCGGTGACATTGCTCGGCCTGCTCATTCTGGCATCGATCCTGGGCACGTTGCTTCAGCACGGCGTCGCCGCGATCTCGCCGACCCTGTTCACGAAAATGACCCCGCCGCCCGGCGCGTCCGGCGGGCTGCTCAACGCCATCGCCGGAAGCGTCTCGATCACTTCCCTCGCTATCCTGGTCGGGACGCCGATCGGCATTCTGGCCGGAACCTATCTGGCCGAATTCGGCGCCGGAAGCTGGACCGCCGCCGTGGTGCGTTTCATCAACGACATTCTGCTGAGCGCGCCTTCGATCCTGGTCGGCCTGTTCATCTACGAAGTGGCGGTCGTGCCCACCGGTCACTTCTCCGCCTGGGCCGGGGCGCTGTCGCTGGCGCTCATCGCCATTCCGGTGATCGTGCGGACGACCGAGGACATGCTGCTGCTGGTGCCGGCGGGACTGCGCGAGGCCGCGGTCGCCATGGGCGCGCCGCGCTGGAAGGTGGTCGTGCAGATTTCCTTCCGCGCCGCCATGGGCGGCATCCTGACCGGCGTGCTGCTCGCCATCGCGCGCATCAGCGGGGAAACGGCGCCGCTCTTGTTCACCGCGCTCAACAACCAGTTCTGGAGCATCGATATGAATAGGTCGATGGCCAATTTGCCGGTGGTGATCTTCCAGTTCGCACTCAGCCCTTACGACGACTGGCAGCGCCTGGCATGGGCCGGCGCGCTCCTCATAACGGCCGGCGTGCTGGCGCTCAGCATACTCGCGCGCTTCATTCTTCGCTCCAATGCCGCCAAAACCTGATGTAGGGTCCCATGGAAGCAACCGCCCCGATTGACCGACCGATTCGCTTGTCGACCCGCCCCATCATCCGATCCGGCCCGAGGCCGCCCGACGCAACGCCGCCCGAAGTCGACGCCGCCGTCGACCTCAAGCCGAAGTTCGAGGTGCGCAATCTCGACTTCTATTACGGCAAGAGTCAGACGCTGAAGGGCATCAATCTGACGATCCACGACCGGCGCGTGACGGCCTTGATCGGCCCGTCCGGCTGCGGCAAGTCGACCCTGCTCCGCACCATGAACCGCATTTACGAGCTCTATCCGGGCCAGCGCGCGACCGGCGAGGTGCTGCTCGACGGCGAGAATATTCTCGGCAGCAACGTCGATCTCAATCTGCTTCGCTCGCGGGTCGGCATGGTGTTCCAGAAGCCGACGCCGTTTCCCATGTCCATCTACGACAACATCTCCTTCGGCGTGCATCTCTACGAAACCATTTCCAAGCCGGAAATGGACGATCGCGTCGAGGCGGCATTGACCCATGCGGCGCTTTGGAACGAGGTGAAGGACAAGCTGAGGGCGAGCGGCCTTAGCCTGTCCGGCGGCCAGCAGCAGCGCCTTTGCATCGCGCGCGCCATCGCTCTCAATCCGGAGGTCTTGCTGCTGGACGAGCCGGCCTCCGCCCTCGATCCGATTTCGACTCAGCGCATCGAGGAATTGATCTCGGAACTCCGGCGCGACTATACGGTGGTGATCGTTACGCACAACCTGCAGCAAGCGGCGCGCATTTCCGATTTCACTGCACTCATGTACCTGGGCGAGCTGGTGGAATACGCCGATACGGAGACGATCTTCACCAATCCGTCGAAAAAGCAGACGGAAGACTACGTGACCGGGCGGTTCGGCTGAAAGTTATCAGTTGACAGCTCACAGCTATCAGCCAAAGAACCAATTTGCCGCAGAGGAGGCGCGGAGAACGCTTTTCTCGGCGAACCTCCACGGCTCTCCGCGGTTGATTGCTGACCGCCGACCGCCGATTGCTGTCAACGTTCCTTCGGCAATGCGCTTTCGTGCCAGTGCCGGAGCAGGCGGTTGCTGATCCAGGTCAGCACCAGAAACAGCACGATGCCCGCCGCCGCCAGCAGCAGGAGCGCTGCGAACATGCGCGGGATCTGCAGGCGGTAGCCAGCTTCCTGGATGCGCCAGGCGATGCCGGTCTCCGACCCGCCCGTGCTGGCGACGAATTCCGCCACGACCGCGCCGATCAGCGCCAGGCCGCCGGAAATGCGCAAACCGCCGAGGTAGTGCGGCAAGGCCGTCGGCAGGCGCAAGTACGCGAGGCGCTGCAACCGGGTCGCGCCATACAGGCGGAAGAGATCGTCGAGATTCGGATCGACGCTCTTCAACCCGAACGTCGTGTTCGAGAGCACGGGAAAGAACGAGACAATCCAGGCGCAGATCAGCAGCGACAGGAACGTGTCGTTGACGAGGATGATGATCAACGGCGCGATGGCGACGATGGGCGTCACTTGCAGCGCCACGGCGTAGGGAAAGACGCTGAGCTCGAGCCAGCGCCATTCCGCGAGCAATATTGCGAGCAGCGCGCCGATGATCGCGGCAGCCGCCAACGCGACCAACGCGGTCCGAAGCGTCACCAGCAGCGACGCGAACAGGCTGCCACCGTCCTGCCAAAACGTCTCGCCGATGGCGACCGGCCCGGGCAGGATGTAGACGGGCACCTCATAATGCCGGATCAGCGCCTCCCAAAGCGCCAGCACGATCGCGCCGACGACGGCGGGCGCGGCGATCCTGAACACGCGCTCGCCGTTTCCGTTCGATTGCCCGGCCACCGCCCGCCTCACGCGGCCATGGCGCCGGCGAGCAGGTCGGAGACCTGCCGGCATCGGTCGGCGTAAGCCGGATCGGTGCGAAGACCGGCGATGCGGGGATGGGGCAGGTCCACCGCGCGCTCGGCGGCAATGCTGCCCGGCCTCGGACTCATCACCACGACCCGACTCGACAGAAAGACGGATTCAAATACCGAATGGGTGACGAAAACGACTGTCCAATGCTGGCTCTCCCAGAGCGCCAGCAGATCGTCGTTCAGCTTGAAGCGCGTGATTTCGTCGAGCGCGGCGAAAGGTTCGTCGAGCAGCAGGATGCGCGGATGGGTGACCAGCGCGCGGGCGATGGAGACGCGCATGCGCATGCCGCCCGATAGCTCGCGCGGGTAGGCGCCGGCGAAGCCGCCGAGACCGACCAGTTCGATCGCTTCCTCGATGCGGCTTCGCGCCTCGTGCGGCGGCGCGCCCGCGAGGCGCAGCGGCAGTCGCACGTTGTCGAAGACGTTGGCCCACGGCAGCAGGGTCGGCTCCTGGAAGACGAAACCGATCTCGCCCGCCTTGGGCGCGCCGCCGATCCAGGAGACCGCCCCGGCGCTCGGCGGCACCAGGCCGGCAAGTATCCTGAGCAACGTGGATTTGCCGCAGCCGGAGGGCCCGAGCAGGCTCAGAAACTCGCCCTGACCGACGGACAACGCGACGCTGCCGAGCGCGCGCGTGCCGTTCGGATAGATCTTCTCGACGCCGTCGAGTGAGACGAGCTTCTGCACGCTCGCGCGCGCTACTTCTTCAGAGCCATACCGGCTTTCTTGTTCACGAACTGGGTCGTGAAGGCTTGCTTCCAGTCGAGGTCCTTCGGGTACAGGCCTTGCGCCGCCATGACGTCGAAGAAGCGCTTCCAGCGTGCGCCCGACATGGCGCCGATGCCGACCTTGAGCGCATCGCCCGAATCGACGATGCCGTATTCCTTCATCTTGGCGATGCCGTTGGCGATCAAGTCGTCGGTCATTTCCGAGTTGTCCTGCTTGATCAGTTTGTTTGCCGGCGAAGGATCGCCGTAGAGATAGCTGTACCAGCCTTCGGCCGATGCATCGAGGAAACGCTGCACGATGTCCGGGTGCTCCTGCACCAGCTTGCGCGAGGTTTGCACCACGTTGCCGTAGTTGTCGTAACCGTTGTCGGCCAGCAGGAACACCATGGGCTTCGCGCCGGCCTTCTCCATGAGATAGGGCTCGCTGGTGACATAGCCCTGCTGCACCGCGTTCTTGTCGGCGAGCCACGGCGCGATGGTGAAGTTGTAGGGGCGGATCTGCTGGTCCGAGTAGCCAAACTTCGCCTTGAGGAAGAGCCACGAGCCGACCCGCGTGTCCGAGCCGATCATGACCGGCTTGCCCTTCAGCGCGGCGAGGCTGTCGTTGCCGGCGCCGGCATGGGCGATCAGCACTTGGGCGTCCTTCTGGAAATACGCCGCGACCGCGACCAGCGGCACCTTCTCCTTGACGAAGTTCATGGCGATGAACGAATTGCCGATGTTGAAGTCGAGCCGGCCGGCGGCGAGGAGCTGGGTGTGGTTCACCTGTGGGCCGCCCTGGCGCAGCGATACGTCGAGGCCATGCTTCTGGTAGATGCCGGCGGCCACCGCCTGATAAAAGCCGCCGTATTCCGCCTCCGCCTTCCAATCTGTCCCGAAACTGACCTTGTCGAGGGCGAGCGCGGGTCCCGCGCAGAGGCAAAGTGCTGCAACGGTGGCGGCAATGGTTGGAAATCGCATGGCTCCCCTCGTTCTTTGAGACGTTTGCGGCGCAGTCTACAAGGGGGGTGGAACGGGCGCCAGAAGGCCCTCAAGGGCAGAATCCGGCACTTTTCGGCTCGCTTTGCGCGTATAACACCGGCAGTCCGCGCGTGCCCTGAATTTACCTCAACCAACGGTTAATTTTCGGGGACTAGCCTGTTCCGATGCTTCCGAGCCTGGAGACCTGCCGTGAAAGACATTGACCTTGCGTCCGCGCCGGCATCGGAGCCGGCGGATTCCCGGCGCCGCGCCGCTTTGGCAAAGCTCGGCCTTGCCGCCACCGTCGCCTATTCGGCGCCCTTGATCCTGCGTCTGCAGGCCGCTCAAGCCCGCTCGTCCCACTGCCACGGCAACGGCTGCGGCAATGGCAACGGGAATGGCAACGGCAACGGCAACGGCAACGGCAACGGCAACGGCAACGGAAACGGAAGGGGCGGCACCAGCTAAGGCACCGCCCCCCGGCGTTCCGTTCCGCGCCGACGTTCAGGCGCCTTCGTCGTACTCCCTGGCGATGTCCTTGCCGGTGTAGTCCGGCATGAACGACGCCGAAGCCAAGCTCACCACAGCACAGGCGGCGATGTAGATCGCGATGGCATAGCCCGAGTGATACTGGGCGAACAGCCAGGTCGCGATCAACGGCGCGGGTCCGCCGGCGATGACGGACGCGAGCTGGTAGCCGAGCGAGGCGCCGCTGTAGCGAAGCCGCGGCGTGAAGGCCTCGGCGATCAGCGCCGCTTGCGGCCCGTATTGCATGTCGTGCGGGATCAACGACAGCACGATAGCGATGAAGATGGCCGACGGAATTGCCGTGTCGAGCATGCCGAAATAGAGGAAGCCGAACAGGCCGGTCACCGCCGCGCCGATCAGGTACATCTTTCGCCGCCCGATGCGGTCCGAGATATGGCCGCAGAGCGGAATGGTGACGAACGAAAGCACCGACGCGGCAAGCACCGCCGTGAGCACGAAATCGCGCGACATTTTCAGCGTGCCGGTGGCATAGGCGAAGACGAAGGCCGTGAAGATGTAGAACGGCGCCTGCTCGGCCATGCGCAGCAGCGCGGAGAGGATGATTTCCCGCGGCTGCTTCTTGAACACCTCCGTGATCGGCGCGCGTTCGATCTTCCGTTCCGACACCAGCTTTTGGAAGACCGGGGTCTCCAGGATGCCGAGCCGGATCCAAAGCCCGATTCCGACCAACACGATGCTGAGCAGGAAGGGAATGCGCCAGCCCCAATTCAGGAACTCACCGCCGGACATGGCGCTGAAGCCGAGGATGGCCAGGTTGGACAGGAACAAGCCGCACGGCACGCCGAATTGCGGCCAGGACGCGACGAAGCCCCGGCTGCCGTGGCTGCGCGCCCATTCCATGGAGATCAGGACCGAGCCGCCCCATTCGCCGCCGACGCCGATGCCCTGGATCACGCGCAGGATCGTGAGGATCACCGCGCCCCAGATGCCGATGGAGGCGTAGCCCGGCACGAATGCGATCAGGAAGGTGGCGATACCCATGGCCAACAGCGTGGCGATAAGCGTGGCCTTGCGGCCGATGCGGTCGCCGTAGTGGCCGAAAATGGCGGCGCCGATCGGCCGGCCGACGAAGCCGATGAAATAGGTTCCGAACGCGGCAAGCGTGGCGGTGAGCGGGTCCTCGTTCGGGAAATAGAGCTTCCCGAACACCAAGCCTGCGGCCGTGCCGTAGATGAAGAAGTCGTACCACTCGATCGTGGTGCCGACGGTGGCGGCGATGACGGCTCGCGTCAGTTGCCGGCGATGTTCCGCCTCGGGCATGCCCGAGGACATTGTTGTCGCAACCATTGAGTATTCCTTCCCCAGTCGAACGCGGTCGAAGCGTAGGACAGCATTCCAGGCGCCTTACGCCGCGACTTTTGTGTGCCCGATGCGCCGTTCGGCGCCGTTTACTCCCCCAAACAGTTTGCCTTCTTCGTGGCCCTCTGGCTACGGGGTTTTCAGTTGCGCTCGATGGTTCGCGTCTTACTCTCAGTGCTTGTGCGGTGTGAAGCTCTTGAGCTGCGCCGGATCGGCCTCGGTCTGGTGCTTGGCCTTCCAGTCGTCGTAAGGCATGCCGTAGATGATCTCCCGGCTCGCGTCCTTGGTCATGGCGATGCCCTTCGCCTCGGCGGCCTCGCGATACCAATTCGAAAGGCAGTTGCGGCAGAAGCTCGCAAGATTCATCAGGTCGATGTTCTGCACGTCGGGGTGATCGCGCAGGTGCTGCACCAGGCGGCGGAAGGCGGCGGCCTCGAGTTCGGTCTCGGTCTTCTTGTCCATGGCTGGCTCGTCGATGGTTTCGGCTTGGGTCAATGATGGTGCGGGGCGCGGGGACTCTCAAGTGCCCTTTGCGGATCAGGCATCGTCGGTCCCGGCGACCGTATCCTCGATCAGCAGGTCGACCACCGATTGCAGCGCCGCCTCCTGGCCGGCGCCGGCGGCGAGGCGCTCCTTGTAGCGCGCCAATTGCCGGTGCGCCGACGTGCCGCGCGAAACGATGTCGCGCGCCAGTTGGACCTCGATCCAGCAGCCGAGCCGTTCGGCGTCCTCGCGCACCAGTTCGATCAGTTCCTCGACGAGATCGGCGTAAGGCACCTTGGCTCCCTTGCCGAAATCGACCAATTCGCCGTTGGTGCCGTAACGCTGCGCCAGCCAGCGGTTCTCCTGCACCAGGCTGTTGGCGTAGATGCGCCAGCGTTGATTGCGGTCCTTCAGCCGTTTCAGCATGGACAGGATCGAGGCATAGAGCGCTGCGACCGTAATGGCGTCGTCGAAGCGCGTGCACACGTCGGTGATGCGCATTTCCAAGGTCGGGAAACGCGACGAAGGACGCACGTCCCACCAGAGTTTGCTCGCGTCGTCGATCAACCCGGCGCCGATCATGCGCTGCACGAGGCGGCTGTACTCGCCGTAGCTTTCGAAGCGGTCGGGCAGGCCGGTCCTCGGCATGCTGTCGAACACGCTGAGACGGAACGACAGCAATCCGGTCTCCTCGCCCTGCCAGAACGGCGACGAGGTGGACAGCGCCAGCAGATGCGGCAGGAAATAGCTCACCTGGTTCATCAGGTCGATGCGCAGATCGTCGTCGGCCACGCCCACATGCACGTGCAATCCGCAAATGATCAGCCGCCGCGCCACCGCCGCCATGTCGCGCGCGATCAATTCGTAACGGAGGTGGGCAGTCGGCTTCTGCTCGGCCCAGCGGCCGAACGGATGGGTCGAAGCGGCTATGGGAGCAAGGCCGTAGCGCGCCGCGACCCGGGCGACGGTGGCGCGAAGCTGGCGCAGGTCTTCGCGCGCCTCCTGCAACGAGCGGCAAACGCGGGTGTGGACTTCGATCTGGCTGCGCAGGAACTCGGCGTTCACCTGATCGGCCAGCTCGCGCTGGCATTCGGCCATCATTTCCGGCGGCGGTTCGGCGGCAAGATCGCGGCTGGCGCGGTCGACCAGGAGGTATTCCTCCTCGATGCCGATGGTGAAGTCGCCCATGTCGATACCGGCGTCGTCTGTCACGGCCAATGCCTCTCCAGCTGAAACGGCCCGAAGCGGGCGAGGATGCGCGTGATGACGCCGGCGAGCCGCTCGGCCCAAAGCTCCGCGCCGCGGTGGGTGTCCACCAGGTCCTGGCGCAACTCGATCAGCACATGCGGCAGGCCGGCCTCGGCGCCGTGCCGCATCATCGTATAGCCCACGTGGCTGCGGCCCGAATAGGGCTCGTTGTCGCCGACCGTTATCGCCGGATCCTCGGCCAGCATGGCGAGCAGGGGTTTGGCAAGGCGCGCATCCTTGTCCCACAGAATGCCCACGTGCCAGGGACGCTCGAAGCTCCGCATCACCGGCGTGAAACTATGGATCGAAAACAGCGCGGGCGCGGCGACCTTCGCGCGCTTGGCGCCGACGACGGCGGCGATTGCTTCGTGATAGGGACGGTGAAAGCGCGCGATCCGACGCGCGACCTCCGTGCCGTCGATGCCGCGATTTCCGGGCACGACCGTTCCGTCGCTGACCTGGCAGATGAAGGTCGGATCGTCGGTGGCGCGGTTGCAATCGACCAGCAGGCGCGATGCTCCCGACAGCACCACGGGGGCATCGATCAGGCCGGAAAGGCGCGTGGCCACGTCGGCCGCGCCGATGTCCCAGGCGATATGCCGGCGGAGTTCCGTCTCGTCGAGGCCGAGGCCGGCGTATTCCGCCGGCAGCGCGCGGCTCGCGTGATCGCACACCAGCACCAGCGGCGCCTTGCCTTCGGCGTTTCGGATCGCAACCGGGGACGGATCGGCGTCGGTCATCGCCGGAGTTATAGCATCGAAAACTGAACGGCGATCAGCGGTAAGCGGTCAGCTCGCCCCCCGCGAGCGGCTAACTACCGCAGAGGACCCGCGGAGCGGAACAATATGGCGTTGCGCCTCTCCGCGTACCTCCGCGACCTCTGCGGTCATTTTTTTCTTATTGACCGCTGACCGCTGACAGCCGTCTGCGATGCTGCTATAGGAAATCGCCGCGCAACGCGTTGACACCACTACATTCGCGTGACATCGACCATGATTTCCGCCGACCGATTGTTTGACAGGAGCGGCGCCCTTCGCCGCCCGCCCTATCGCGGCCTGGTCCGCGAGGCGTGGTCGTTCCTCTCCTATCACCCCGTGCCGCCCGACCCAGCCGATTTTGCGCCGGGCGAGGGCCATGTGGTGCTGGTGGTGCCGGGCTATTTCACCACCGATGCCTTCACGTCGCCGCTCCGGAAATTCCTGTCGCGCTGCGGCTATCGGGCGTTCGGCTGGAACCTCGGTGTCAATTGGGGACCGACCGATGCGATCCTCGGCGGCCTGAGGCGGCGCCTCGACCGCTTGCGGGCCACGACCGACGAGCCGGTCAGCCTCGTCGGCATCAGCCTCGGCGGTCTATTCGCCCGCGATCTCGCGTTCGACCGGCCGGACGATGTCATGCAGGTGATCACCCTGGTCAGTCCGGTCCGGCTGCCGACTGCAAGCCCGCTGTCCACGTTCATCCATCTCGGCCTACCGTTTTACAGCGATGCGATCGACCTGGATCGGGTGTCGAAGCCGTTGCCGATGCCGTCGACGGCGATCTTCACGCGAAACGACGGGTTGGTGGCGTGGCAGAGCTGCGCCCTCGATGAGCCCGGCAGCGTGTCGGCGGAAGTCGGCGGCCAGCACGTCTCGGTCTGCCGCAATCCGCAAGCGCTTCGCATCGTCGCCGAACGTCTTGCCGCCGTGCGCCGTACGGCGTAGACGCGGCGCTTGCCTGGTGGCGCGGCTCCGGTCACGCTGACGCTCAAGCACGCAACACGGAGGATCGGCCATGGGCGATTATCAATTCATCCTGATCGACGAACCGCGGCCCATGATCCGGCGCATCACCCTGAACCGGCCGGAAAAGCGCAACGCGCTTTCGAACCAGCTTCGCGGCGAGGTGCTGCACGCCCTGGAGGCGGCCGACAAGGACCCCGACATCCGGGTCAGCATCATCCGCGGCGCCGGCGTATGCTTTTCCGCCGGCTACAATCTTGGCGCCGACAACCGCGTCGATCAGCCGTACTACACGCCCGGCGGGCCGGGGCAATGGGCGCGGCACGTGATCGAGGGATCGTTCCGCATCTGGGACATGGCGAAGCCGGTGATCGCGCAGGTGCACGGCTATTGCCTCGCCGGCGGCAGCGAACTTGCCACCGCCTGCGACCTCGTCTACGTGGCCGAAGACGCGCAGATCGGCTATCCGCCCGTGCGCCTGATGAGTCCGCCCGACATGCAGTTCCACCCCTGGCTCATGGGTTTGCGCGATGCCATGGAGATGATGCTGACCGGCGACAGCATCAGCGGCGCGGAAGCGGTGCGGAAGGGCTTCGCCAATCGCGCCTGGCCCGCCGTCGAGCTGGAAGCGCGCGTGCTGGACATGGCCGAGCGCGTCGCCAAGATTCCGACCGAGCTGCAGCAGATCAACAAGCGCGCCATGCACCGGGCCATGGACATCATGGGTTTGCGCGCCGCGATCCGCGCCGGCACGGAGATCCAGGCGCTGGCCTTCACCACGGAAGCGAGCCTCGAATACCGCAAGGAGTTCGCCAAGGGTGTGCGCCACGCGCTCTCCTTGCGCGACAAGACCTTCGGCGACTATCGCGAACGGGAGAAATAGGGGAGCGGCTCAGCGCCAAAACGGCTTGTCGATCTCGCGGCGCGCTTCCCATCGCGTCAGTCCCATGTCCCAAAGCTGATGATCCGATAGCTGCGCCAGGAACGCGCGCTCGATCATGCGCAAACGCCATAGGCGCAAGAATCGGACAATGGCGGCGAAACCCCGTCGCAGGCGGGCTTGATGGGGTATCGGCAATGCCGGCATTTCCGGCGCACCGGCAAAGGGCGGCAGCACTCTCGTGGTTTGCGTTCGCATGGGCGTCGATCCCTTCGATGCAGTCGTTGGATCGACGTTAAGCAGCCGGCCCGCGCCGAACGCTCCGCTTGTTGCGGTTTAAATGATGCTGGGG
>DASQHM010000006.1:0-7050 GCA_035632095.1 Candidatus Cybelea sp.
ACATCCTCGGCCTTGAGCGACATGGCGGTCGCGCCGTGATGGGCCAAGGCTTCGATGACGTGGCGTTCGGACAGAAGCCCTAACAGGTGGCGGCCGTCCGCGCTGACCACCACGGCGCCGATGTCTTTGGCGCGCAACCACAGGCACACGCGCGCCAAGGCCGTATCGGGCGGCAAGGTGGCGACGCCGGCGCTCTTGCGATCAAGTATCGACTGGACCTTCACGGTTCACCTCCGGAACTGTGAGGCCCCCCGGGCGTATATATAACGCGGTTTTCCGGTTGCGTTGGGCCGAACCGTGAACGGGGACGCAAAAGAGCCGCAATTAACCGCTAACTTTCCCGGCACTTGTCACAGCGGGCCGATGCAGGAGTTTGCAGGCTGGTCCGTGAATGGTGCATCGGCAGTGCTTCGACGTTCGCACCGCCATACAGTATCCGGAGGGTAAAATGTCGCGCTTGGTCGGTTCCTACAATGCTCTGAAGGGCTTGGTCGCCGCAGCGGCGGTCGGTGGCGCCTTGCTGGCGACGCCCGCCCTGGCTTGGGACCGTGATCGGGATCGCCACGACTGGGATGACCACGGCTGGCGCCATCATGAGCGCGTGGTCGAGTACTATCCCGCGCCCGCTTACTATTACGGCCCGCCGCCGGTCTACTACGCGCCGCCGCGCCCGGTCTACGTGGTCCCGCCGCCCGTTTACTATGCGCCGCCGCCGTCGTTGAGCATCGTGGTGCCGTTGCGAATTCGCTAACCATACGACTGGCCGCTGACTCGCGGCGGATGGCGATTTGGAGTAGAATTTCGTTCGATCGCGACAGAATAACGGTGTGCCTATGAAAGCCGCACTTCGAACCATCACCCTGACTTGCGCGCTCGCTTTGGGCGGGTTCCTGGCGAGTGGCATCGCTGCCGATCAGCCGGCAGAAGCGCACTCGCGTGTGTTCGTTGGCGTCGGCCTCGGTTTCGGTTTCCCGGGCTACTACTACGCGCCGCCCTATTACTACTATCCGCCGCCGTACTACTACTATCCGCCGGCGCCGGCGTACTACGCCCCGCCCGCCTACTACAACGCTCCGGCGCCCGCGCCGCAGCGCTATTGCCGCGAGTACCAGGGCGACGCGACCATCGACGGTTCGAACGGCCAGCCGTTCTACGGCCGCGCCTGCCTCGAGCCCGACGGGCAGTGGCACATCGTCAACTGAGCTGACCGATCGGCCGGTTCAGCCGGGCTTGCGCAACAAGACCTCGATCGTGGCCAGCCGGCCTTCCTGAACGCCGCGCATGCTGTTCTGCTGCAATTCGCGCATGCGCGGGCCCATCAGTATGTGCATGCCGAGCGCGGGCAGGCCTTCCGTTTCGATGCGCCGCCGTAGCGCCGCTTGCGCCTCCGCCACCCGCACGGTGGTATCGGTGAACGACACGGTCTCGAAGCCGGCGGCCGCGACATCGCGCCTGGTTTGCTCCGGCGTCACAAGAAAGCTTGTCGCGGCCGAATTCGCCCAGGGCACCGGGTAATAGGGCTCGCCGTTCGGGCCGGCGCAGATATTGGACAGCGCCAGCAGGCCGCCCGGGCGCAGCGCGCGCCGCGCCTCGCGATAGAAGGCCATCTTGTCCGCGATGTTCATGACCACGTTCTGCGAATAGGCGCGGTCGAAGCCGGCATCCGCCACGGGAAGCGCGGTGGCGCTGCCGTGCAAGATGCGCACGCGATCCGCCATGCCGGTGGCCTCGTTCAACGCGCGCGCGGCATTGCAGAATGCTTCGGTGAGATCGACGCCGATGACGCGGCAACCGCAATGGGAGGCGATCCAGCGCGCCGGGCCGCCGATGCCGCTGCCGATGTCGAGCAGGTTTTCATCTGGTTGCGGCTTGAGCAGCGCCACGATCTCCTGCGTCGCCTGCAAACCTCGCCCGTGGAAATGGTCGAGCGGCGCCAGCGTGTCCGGCGTGACCGGCGCATCGCTGCCAGAAGCGGCCCTGAGCGCGGCCAGGATCCGCTCGGCGATGCCTTCGCTCGCGTAGTGCCGTGTGATGTCGGAGTCCTGGGGCATATGGAATACCTTGCGAACGGCCCAATCCAACCAGAGTTCATTCTTGTATGAAATACTAAGAAGAGAAGATTTCTCTTGACAAGAGGGAAGATATATTGTATTATATGCAAATTCCGTACGCCCATGCCGAATGGGTTCCAAGCATCAATCGCACACCGCAGGAAATGGATGAGCCAAATGCACCACCAACCTAGGCGACGCGGCACTTGCTTAATTGCGGTCTCCCATCAATGAACGATCGCTCACGCGCCATAGCAGTTGCTCCCGAAGGCATTTTTTTGTGGCCTGGCGTCCCTCTAGTTGGTCGGCAACGCAGGGGCTTCGTCGCGCTAAATCGGTTTGATCTCTCGGATCATATAGCGCGGTTCTTTGGCTATCAGGCAACTTGGACTTTCTTCCCAAATGCTCTTTCCGTAGTGGCCGCGAAGCTAAACGACGGCAGCGTATCCGACGCGGAAGAGTGCATCGACGCATTTGGCCTTTCGCAGGTTTCGCCGAATGGCTTTCGACTCATGTGTGCAATCGCTGCGCGACAAAATTTGCGACCTCCAAGAATTGTGATCTCTCAGCAAAATCGCGATCCAGTTTGGAGCGAAGATGAGACTGAGATTTTGGCAAAAAAATACGACTCCACTGCTATTGATGCGACGCGTCTCGCCAAGTTATTCGATGACTCACACGAAATGCCACCAACGCGCGTTGACGAGGCGTCCTGCCAACTTTATAGCTCAGAGGGCCCGACGAGCTTTGGCACCATCCGAAGGTTCAATCCTGAATTGCATCCGCGCTGGCCGGGTGGACGTCCAGAGGGAGGAAGGTTCCGACCGCGAGACGGTGAAGCCTCTCCGTGGTGGGGGAATGGCCCACTGCTCGCACCGGTCGTTGATTTTAGCAATGGATTTCATGAAGCAGTGGTGCAGCATTGGGCGGCAGTACTACGCACTAACGGAGCCATCGTGGTCGAACATCCAGCAATTCGGATCGTGGGCCCGAATGGAACAGTAATTGGATATCCTGATTTGCTGATACGTGCGCCGGGACAGCCCCCGGAGATACTTGAAATAAAGACCGGACAAGATCCGCCACTGACACCGAATCAAGCTCTATACATACCGATGCTACAACTCGGCGGTCACATCTATTCGAATGACCCAAGAGTAAGCCAATTGGGCCTCACTCCTGGCATACCTTTTCCCCCCATGCGTGCATGGATAATCTTCGCTGCAGCGCCGGGTCAGGAATACGAGGTTAAGCCCGTTCCGCCTCCGAAAATCACGCCCAAATAAGCATTCTAGGGGGCTTTCGCATGCCGACCTTGCGGTTAGAATTGTTTGCCGATATTGGAAACACATGCCGAATTTGCCGCCCTTACACAAGCTGGACGGCTGGCCGCCTGACGCGCCCAAGTCCGACGAATCGGCGCTTTGCTTGGTGCACATGGCGCGCGGGGGAGTAGTGTTTAGCGCCGACACCGCGCGCAGCATCAGCGAAACGCTCATCGAGGCGCATTACGGTAAGGACGAGCTTGTCCGGCAGTTGCCGCTGACGGTGACCGATACCGGCGATTGCTTCCGCGTCGAAGGTAGTTTCAACCACGATCAGGCAATGGCGGGACCCGGCGCTTTTTTTCTCACGTTGTGGAAGCACGACGGCCGTGCGGTCAATTTCGGGCGCTGGGAAGTGGTACCACCGCGCGACACGAAATAGAAGTCGATAACCTGCCTGGCGTCAGACCCATCGGACGTAGAACGACCGCTACATCGTGCTACGCTCTGTCGCACGAATGTGCTCAGGCCGCACGCCCATGCCGATAAGGCGCGCCGGAATGCGTTGCAGGAATGTGCAGCGGCCGATCGCGCGCACGATCCGCGGCGGCTTGAACGGGCGCACCGCCCGCAGCACGCGGCCGATGATGCGGTTCTGCACCAGGACCTGAAAGCGCTGGGTGACCCGTGCCGGCCATTCGCGGCGCGACTGCACTTCGGCGAGGCGCACGTCCGCCGGCGTTCCCCGGCGGAGGTCGGCGGCAAGGATGTTCGCCGCGGCGACCGCATCCTGCACGGCGAGGTTGATGCCGATGCCGCCGACCGGCGACATGGCGTGCGCCGCGTCGCCGATGCAAAGCAGGCCCGGCACGTGCCATTGCTTCAGCCGGTCGACCGCGACGCTCAGCAGCTTGATGTCGTCCCAGTCGCGGAGTTCGCCGATGCGATCCCGGAAATCCTTGGCGATGGCGACGATGGCCGAGCGAAAGGCCGGCAAACCTTCCGAGCGCACCTTCTCGAACCCGCCCTTCGGAATGACGTAGGCGCATTGCCAGTAGTCGCCGCGGTCGAGGGTGACGAAGATGCGCCCCCGATCCATGCGACCGAGCGTCTGCGGCGGATCGCTTGGCTGGCGCGAGAGCCGCATCCACAGCACGTCGATCGGCGCGCCGATGACCTCGACCTCGAGGCCCGCGAGGCTGCGCACCGTCGAATGGCGTCCATCGGCGGCGACCACCAGCCCGGCTCGCACCTCGATCTCGCCCGCTGGCGTCTTCGCGCGCACGCCGCTCACGCGTGTTCCTTCGCGCGCCAGATCGACCACCTCGGTCTCCATGCGGAGCCGGAAGCTCGGCAATTGCCGTCCCTGGCGCTCCAGGAAATTCAGGAAGTCCCACTGCGGCATGAAGACGATGTACTTGCAATGGGTCGGCAGGTGCGTGAAGTCGGCCAGGAAGAAGGTTTCGCCGCTGATGTTGCCGGCGAGCCGCTCCAGCTTCTGGTGCGGCAGCTTCAGGAATTCGTCGAGCAATCCGAGCTCGTGGATGACTTCGAGCGTCGAGGGATGGATGGTGTCGCCGCGAAAGTCGCGCAGGAAATCGGCGTGCTTCTCCAGCACGACCACGTCGACCCCGGCGCGCGCCAGCAGGTAGCCCAGCATCATGCCGGCCGGGCCGCCTCCGGCGATGCAGCAACGGGTCTCGAGCCGTTCCATCCCGGAACTATAGCGGCCGGGAAAAGCCTCGTTGAGCCGGTTTCGTAGATTGTCGGCGCTACAGCCGCTGCTTGACTGCTTTCGCCACATGCTCGGCGGTAATGCCGAAGTGGCGGTAAAGATCGCGGTAGGGCGCCGAGGCGCCGAAGCCGCTCATGCCGACGAAACCGCCGCGCTCGCCGACGTAGCGCTCCCAGCCCTGCATGACGCCGGCCTCGACGGCGACGCGCACGGTGCCGGGCTGCAGGATCGACGTCCGATAGGCGGCATCCTGCAAATCGAACAGCGTCGTGCTCGGCATGGAGACCACGCGCGCCGGCACGCCGTCCCGTTGCAACAGGCCCTGCGCCGCGACGGCGATCTCGACCTCGGAGCCGGTGGCGATGAGCGTGGCCTTCGCCACGCCGTTCGCCGCGCGCAACTCGTAGGCGCCGCGGGCACACCGGTTCTCCGCCACGTGGACGTCACGCAAGGTCGGCAGATCCTGGCGCGACAGCGCGATCACCGACGGCGCGTCCTTGCTTTGAAGCGCCAGCTCCCAGCACTCGGCGGTCTCGACCGCGTCCGCAGGCCGGAAGACTTTCAGATTGGGAATCGCGCGCAGCGCCGCCAAATGCTCCACCGGCTGATGGGTCGGCCCGTCTTCGCCGAGGCCGATGGAATCATGGGTCATGACGAAGATGACGCGCTGGCGCATGAGCGCGGCAAGCCGGATCGACGGCCGGCAATAATCGGTGAACACCAGGAACGTGCCGCCGTAGGGAATGATGCCGCCGTGCAGCGCCATGCCGTTCATGGCCGCGGCCATGCCGTGCTCGCGCACGCCGTAATGCACGTAGCGGCCGGTGAAGTCGGCGGCGGTGATCGGTTTGAACCCGGCGGTCTTGGTGTTGTTGGAGCCGGTGAGGTCGGCCGAGCCGCCGACGGTTTCGGCCAGCAGCGGATTGATCACTTCGAGCGCCATCTGCGAGGCCTTGCGCGTCGCCCAAGACGGCTTCTCGGCGCTGAGCTTCTCCTTGTGCTTGACCAAGGCCGCCGCGAGGTTGGCGGGAAGCTCGCCGGCGATGGCCCGCTCGAAGGCCTGGCGCTTGTCGGCGGCGGCGGCGTTGAGCCGAGCTCGCCAAGCTGCCGAGGCCGGCTGGCCGCGCCGCCCGGCGCGGCGCCACGCCTGCAGGATCGATGCCGGCACGTCGAACGGCGGGTATGGCCACTTCAGCGCCTTGCGCGCACCTTCCACTTCCACGGCGCCGAGCGGCGAGCCGTGGGTCGCGGCGGTGCCTTGCTTCAGCGGCGCGCCTTTGCCGATCGTGGTGCGGCAGGCGATCAGGTAGGGCTTGTCGGAACCTTGCGCGATCATGAGCGCGGCCGCCACCTGCTCCGGATCGTGGCCGTCGACACCTTGCGCGGTCCAGCCGGCGGCGCGGAAGCGCGCCATTTGATCGTCGCTGGTGGCGAGCGAGGTGGGACCGTCGATGGAGATGCGGTTGTCGTCGAACAGTACGATCAGCTTGTTCAGCTTCAAATGTCCGGCGAGCGTGATCGCCTCCTGGCTGATGCCTTCCATCAGGCAGCCGTCGCCGGCGACCACATAGGTGCGGTGATCGACCAGATCGTTGCCGAAGCGCGCGTTCAGGATGCGCTCGGCCAGCGCCATGCCGACCGCGTTGCCTAAGCCCTGCCCGAGCGGTCCCGTGGTGGTCTCGATGCCGGGCGCATGGCCGAATTCCGGGTGCCCCGCCGTGTGGCTGCCGAGCTGCCGGAAGCGCTTGATCTGCTCCATGTCCATCCCGGGATAGCCGGTCAGATGCAGCAGCGCGTAGAGCAGCATTGAGCCGTGGCCGGCCGAGAGCACGAACCGGTCGCGGTCCGGCCAGGCCGGATCGGCCGGGTCGTATTTCAGGAAGCGGGTGAACAGCACCGTCGCCGTGTCCGCCATGCCCATGGGCATGCCCGGGTGGCCGGAATTGGCCTTTTCCACCGCGTCCATGGCGAGCGCGCGAATCGCGTTGGCCATGTCGTT
>DASQHM010000007.1:0-18155 GCA_035632095.1 Candidatus Cybelea sp.
AGGGCGTAAGTCTCGCACGTTCGCGCAGCGCGCCATCCCTGCCGGCGGAACCGCCCGTGGCCGCGGAACCGATTTCCGCACCTCCGCCAGCGCCGGCGCAAGTCTCTGGCGGCGCCGCGGCGGCCGGGGAGGGTGAATGGGTGTTGCCCATCGCCGGCGAAGTCTTGGGCGGCGGGCCATTGCGGCCTGTCGCTATTCCCTATCCGCCAGTCGAGCAGCCGTTACCGGCCCCGGCGAGCCCTCTCCCGCCTGGAATCGAAGAAATTCCCGGGCCGGAGCTACGGCAAGCCGCGGGCGGCGCCCCGGGCGAGGGGCCTGCACCATGGGATCCGCCGATCGCCTACGAGTTCTACGGCGTCAAACCGCCGACGGCAGAAATACCACCGCCGCATCGGCCACTCCCTCCCGGCATCGAGGAGATTCCCCCGTGGGAATTGCGGCAAGTCGCCGGCGGCGTACCGAAGGCCGCTGAAGACCTCGGGGGCGACGCACCCAAACTCGGCCAGGACGTAGTGCCTCCCGCTGGCGCTCCGGGGCTGACGGAAGTTCCGGTAAACGCGGCCGCCGCGAATGGACCCCTGCCCAACTATTACGATCAGTTCACCGAAGTGTGGAGAAGAGAACAAACACCTCGTCCCGGTGAGAAGCCCGAGCCAGTCAGTGCGGCTGGCGGCTTCAGCCATCCTGACTACAAGGCTTCGAGCTATGATGCCTGGCTTGCAATGAATCCTAGACAGGGAGGCAAATCTCAAACGGACTGGAAGGTTCATCTTTCCGTCGACCCGCAAGACGTGCCGCGCGCATGGAACATTGTCGCGGACGAGCTTCAAAATCGACTCGGACAGAGAGCGAAAGTGATGAACCCGGACAGCATCTCTACTCACGCGGGACCCGGCCCTCAACAAGGCAAACAAATCGTCATCTACGACGCTGCGCGCGGCTTTCCGGCCCAGGATTGGCAATCGCTCCTCGACGCGATCGAAAAAAGATTCTCCGAGACGGGTATCCGCCCGGGACTGCCGGTCAACTACGATCGCCCCGTGCCCGGATCACAATATTCCTTTTACCGCAATGACGGCCGGAGTCAGACGTATATCCCTGCAAGGGAACTCGCGGATTTGCCGCCGGACCAGCAATACAATCCGTTAGGCGTTTCCGATCCCCTCGAAAACGTCCGCGTCGGTCCCGCGGCTGCATCCTCTGCCGAACCCCGTCCCATGACTGGGCCGGATAAATCTTCCGCCGACATATTGGCCCATGCCGCGTGGCAGCCCGCCAAGACTGAGGACGGCAAGATCATTCGCGTGGCTGTCCGTGAAATGAAACCGCAAGAAATAGCGGCTATCAAGGAAGCCTTGACCAAGAAGGGAATCCCCTTCGTCGACCATCCGAGCGAGACGCTTGGCCCCACCATTCGAGTCTGGGGCGACGGCGTGGCCAAGCTGCAGGCGGTGATCGACGAAGCTAAAGGCAGGCGGTCATCAAGGGTCGAGTGAAGGGCGAGGGCGGCGAGATCGGCGCCGAGTTGCTCAAATCGCTGCAATCGGCCATCGAGAAATACGGCAAGGCCGCAAGTTAGCGGTCAGCGACCAGCTATCAGCTAAGACTTACCGCGGAGAACGCAGAGATACCGCGGAGAATCGCAGATATCGATTTGACAATTCTCTGCGGACCTTTGCGGCCTTTTCTCTGCGCCCTCTGCGGTTCGCTTTCTGACCGCGGTCAGCTATCAGCCCAATTGCGGCGCGGTGTTGCTGACCGCCTTGCGCTGGTTCATCGACTGCCACCAGCGCATCAGCAGCGGCCGGCTTTCCATCAGCGATTTCTCCGGCGTCATCATCACGTAGTGGATGACCGGCAACAGGTAGAGATCGGCGAGGCTGATCTGCGGGCCCGCCAGGTAGGGGTTGTTGCCCATGATGCGCTGGAATTCGTTGAGGCAGAGCTCGGCCTTGGGCTTGCCGGCCTCGACGATGCTCATGTCGGTCGGCTGTTTGGTGATGGCGGTGAACAGGCGTTGCACCACGATCTGGCCGATCATCGACGCGTAGCCGTGATAGTCGATGATGCTGATGATCTGGTTCATGCGCGCGCGGTCCGCCGGATTGGCCGGCGTGAGCTGCGTGCCGGGATAGATCTGGTCGACGTAGCGGATGATCGGGCTCGTTTCATAGAGCTTGAGCCCGTCGTGTTCGAAGGCCGGCACGGTGCCGAACGGATTGCGTGCGAGATGCGCCGGTTGTTTCTGTTCGCCGCCGATGACGCTGACGTCGACGAGCTGGTAGAGCGCCGGCTTTTCCTCGAAGGCCATGCGCGCGGTGCGGACGTAGGTGCTGAAGGGCGTGCCGTAGATGATCGGTGTTCCCATGGATGCCTCCCCTTGTTTGGTTATGGCGGCAGTGTCGTTGCGGACGCCTGGCCGGGCAAGCGCGGTGGAGCGGCAAACCCCTTATTTCACGGGGTTTTGAAGCCCGCCGCAGGCGGTTCCCGAAGAACCGGCCCGGTGCTTGACAGGGCACTTAAAATAAGAACAAATAGGGAACAATCCATTCTGCCTTTGCCTCGCGAGGCGCCATGTCCGACGCCCAAGCCGTTCCTGTCGATGCCCTTCCTGTCCTTGCCGCTTTGCGGGTCGAACTCGCCCGCATCGAACGGCATGCGCCGGTCGACGGCGTGGCGGGACTTGGCGATGCGGTGCTGGATGCGGCGCTGCCTTGGGGCGGGCTTCGCCGCGGCGGCCTGCACGAGATTGCCGGCGCCGGCCATGAGGCGGCGGCGTCCGGCTTCGCGGCCGGGCTGTTGGCGCGGCTGCTGGTGCCGGCCTCCGAAGCGAATGCGTCCGCGCACGGCATGGTGCTGTGGTGCCGGCTTGCGCGTGACGGACGCGAGCGTGGCGTGCCTTACGGTCCGGGCCTCGCACGCTTTGGCCTGACGCCGTCGCGTTTGATCCTGGTGGAGACGCGACGCGCGGCGGAAGCGCTCTGGGCCATGGAGGAAGGTTTGCGTTGCCGGCGTCTGGTTGCGGTGCTGGGCGAGGGATTGCCTTGCGACCTGGTGGCGAGCCGGCGCTTGCAGCTTGCCGCCGAAGCGGGCGGCGCCACGGCGCTGCTGGTGTCCCACGCGGCTGCATCTGCATCCGTGGCGTTGAGCCGCTGGCGCGTCAAACCGCTGCCGAGCCGGCCGCTGCCCGGCGGCGGTCCGGGGCCGCCGCGTTGGCAGGTGGCGCTGTGGCGTTGCCGCGGCGGCGGGAATGGCGAATGGTGCGTGGAGTGGAACGATGCGTCGCGTCGCTTCGCTGTGGTTGCCGCGTTGGCCGACCGACCGCTGGCGGCGGCGGTCTGATCTGGCGAGGTCGGCGCCGCTGGCGCTGACCTTGAACGGCCAGGGCGGCTTGCGTCTGGTTGCGGTCGATGCGGCCGCGGCGGCGCAAGGCCTTGCGCCCGGCATGATGCTGGGAGACGCGCGCTCGCTGGTTCCGCACGTGCACGCAGCCGAGGCCGATGCGGCGGGCGATGCCGCCGCGCTCGACGATCTCGCCGATTGGTGCACGCGCTATAGCCCCTGGGCCGCAACCGACGGCGCCGACGGCATTTGCATCGACGTGTCGGGCGTGGCGCATCTCTTCGGCGGCGAGGCAACGTTGATCGCCGATTTGCGGGCGCGATTGGCCCGCGCCGGCATTGTCTCCGAGATCGCGATTGCCGATACGGCCGCGGCGGCCTGGGCTCTCGCACGTTTCGGCCGGGGTGGCGTCGTTCCGCCCGGCGGAACCGCGGCGGCGGTGTCGCCGTTGCCGTCCGCCGCGTTGCGCCTGCCGGCGGACGTCGCGGCCGATCTGGAACGGCTCGGCCTCGGCACCGTCGCCGACGTGGCGCGTCTGCCGCGCGGGCCGCTTGCCGCGCGCTTCGGCGCCGGGCTTCTCGAGCGCCTGGATCGCATCCTCGGTCACAGCGACGGGCCGATCTCGCCGCGTCATCCGCCGGCGGCGTGGCGCACGCGGATGAATTTCGCCGAGCCGGTCGGCCGGCCCGAGGACGTGGCGCTGACGGCCGAGCGCCTGCTCGAACGGCTTTGCGTCATGCTGGGCGAAGCCTCGCTCGGCGCGCGACGGCTGGTGCTCGCGTGCTATCGCGTGGACGGCGACGTGCAGCGGGTCGTCGTCGGCACCAGCCGGCCGGTGCGCGCGCCGGTGCGGCTCATGCGATTGTTCCGCGACAAGCTCGGCGGCATCGATCCCGGCTTCGGCATCGAGACCATGCTGCTGGAAGCGGGCGTGGCGGAAGCCTTACCGGCGAGCCAGGCCGATTTTGCGGGCTCGAAGGACGCAGTCGGCGACGATCTGGCGGCACTGGTGGACCGGCTGCAGAACCGGCTCGGTCCGGCACAAGTGGTGCAGCTCGCACCCTGCGACAGCCACGAGCCGGTTCGCGTCGTCACGGTGATTCCGGCTTTGAGCCGCGCCTTCGCCGACGAGTGGCCGGTCAGCGGACCGCGTCCGGTGCGCCTGCTGCCGAGCCCCGAGCCCATCGAGGCCACGGCGCCGGTGCCGGACGATCCGCCGGTGCGCTTCCGCTGGCGGCGGGTGGACCATCGCGTGGTCCGCGCCGACGGGCCCGAACGCATCGCGCCCGAATGGTGGCGCGAGGACCGCGCCAGGCGCAGCCGCGACTACTACCGCATCGAGGACGAGGCGGGCCGGCGCTTCTGGGTCTACCGCGACGGCGCCTACCGTCCCGGCCAGCCGCCGCGCTGGTACCTGCACGGTCTGTTCGCATGAAGCAGCGGTCAGCCGACGGCTATCAACCTTCAGCAAGCAAATTAACCGCAAAGGACGCAGAGGAGCGCGGAGAGGAAGGATTATTAAATCGCTCCGCGGCCCTTTGCGTCATCTCTGCGTTCTCTGCGGTCAAAATTTTTGCCGACCGCTGAAAGCCGGATCATGTACGCCGAGCTGCAGGTCACCAGCAATTTCAGCTTCCTTCGCGGCGCGTCGCATCCGGATGAACTCGCGCTGACCGCCGCCGCGCTCGGCCACCGCGCCGTGGCGATCACCGACCGCAACACGCTCGCTGGCATCGTCCGCGCCCATGCGGCGGCGAAGGAAACCGGCATCCGGCTGGTGGTCGGCGCGCGGCTCGATCTGACGGACGGCCCAAGCCTCCTCTGCTTTCCGGTCGATCGCAAAGCCTATGGCGACCTCGCACATCTGCTCACCATCGGCAAGCGGCGCACGGAGAAGGGCAAATGCCTGCTCCGGCAGGAAGACGTCTTCGAGTGGGGCGATGATCAAATGGTGGCGGCCGTGCCGCCGGTGCGTCTCGATGCCGGGTTCGCTGCGCACCTCGGCAAGCTCAAGCATCGCTTCGGCAAGCGGTTGTCGCTCGTCGCGAGCCATCTCTATCGCGGCGACGACGCGGCGCGTCTCGCCCGCCTTGGCGATCTTGCCGACAGCCTCGGCGTGGCGCTGCTTGCCGGCAACGACGTCCACTATCACGCGCCCGAACGGCGCGTGCTGCAGGACGTGCTGACCTGCGTCCGCGAGGGCTGCACCATCCACGACGCCGGCACGCGTCTTTACGCCAATGCCGAGCGGCACCTGAAGCCGGCGGCGGAGATGGCGCGGCTGTTCCGCCGCCGTCCCGACGCGCTTCGCCGCACGATCGAGATCGCCGACACCTGCGGCTTTTCCCTCGACGAACTCCGTTACGAATATCCGGCCGAGCCGGTGCCGGACGGCAGCACGCCGCAGGAAGAGCTGGAGCGGCTGACCTGGATCGGCGTCGGCAGACATTATCCGCACGGCGTGCCCGAACACATTCGCGCGCTGCTGGAGAAGGAGCTGACGCTGGTCGCCGAGCTCGGCTATGCGCCTTATTTCCTTACGGTTCACGACATCGTGCGGTTTGCCAAGTCGCGCGACATTCTGTGCCAGGGGCGCGGCTCGGCGGCAAATTCGGCGATCTGCTACTACCTCGGAATCACCGCGGTCGATCCGGCGCGCATCGATCTGCTGTTCGAGCGCTTCGTCTCCGCCGAGCGGAAGGAGCCGCCCGACATCGACGTGGATTTCGAGCACGAGCGCCGCGAAGAGGTGATCCAGTACATCTACGAGAAATACGGCCGCGACCGCGCCGGCCTCGCCGCCACCGTCATCAGCTATCGCCCGCGCAGCGCCATCCGCGACGTGGGCAAGGCGCTCGGCTTGTCGCCGGATACGGTGGATGCGCTGTCAAAGAGCCTTTCGGGTTGGGGACGAAGCGGCATCGACGATGCCCATGTGCGCGAGGCGGGCTTCGATCCGGCCGACCGCACCTTGAAGCTGGCGCTGGCGTTGAGCCGCGAACTGATCGGCTTCCCGCGGCATCTGTCGCAGCACGTGGGCGGGTTCGTCATCACCCGCGGGCTGCTCAGCGAAAGCGTGCCGATCGAGAACGCGGCCATGGAGGATCGCACCGTCATCGAATGGGACAAGGACGATCTCGACGAACTCGGCATGCTGAAAATCGACGTGCTGGCGCTCGGCATGTTGACCTGCCTGCGCAAGGGCTTCGCGCTGCTGGCCCGCCATCACGGCGTGAAGATGACGCTCGGCGGCCCGCCGCAGGATGACGATAAAGTCTACGACATGCTCTGCCGCGGCGATTCCATCGGCGTGTTTCAGGTGGAGAGCCGGGCGCAGATGAGCATGCTGCCGCGCTTGAAGCCCAGAAGCTTCTACGATCTGGTGATCGAGGTGGCGATCGTGCGCCCGGGTCCGATCCAGGGCGACATGGTGCATCCCTATCTCCGCCGCCGCGACGGCAAGGATCCGGTGAACTTTCCGTCCGCCGCGCTGGAGCGCGTGCTCGGCAAGACCATGGGCGTGCCGCTGTTCCAGGAACAGGCCATGCAGATCGCCATCGTCGCCGCCGGCTTCGCGCCGGCCGAGGCCGACCGCTTGCGCCGCGCCATGGCGACGTTCAAGCGCAACGGCGACGTGCACCGTTTCCGCGACCGCTTCATCGAGGGCATGTTGCGCAACGGCTACGAGCCGGACTTCGCCGAGCGCTGCTTCAAGCAGATCGAAGGCTTCGGCAGCTACGGCTTTCCCGAAAGCCACGCGGCGAGCTTCGCGCTGCTGGTCTACGATTCCGCCTGGATGAAATGCCACTATCCGGCCGCCTTCGCCTGCGCGCTGCTCAACAGCCAGCCCATGGGTTTTTACGCGCCGGCGCAGATCGTGCGCGATGCGCGCGATCACGGCGTCGAGACGCGTGCCGTCGACGTGAACGCGAGCGACTGGGATTGCACGCTGGAGCCGCTGCCGGGGCATGGGTCAGGGCAGGGGCGGGGTCCGGCGCTCCGCCTCGGCTTTCGCCAGGTGAAGGGCCTGGCCGAGAAGGACGCGAAAATGCTGATCGAGCATCGCGGCGAGGGGTATCGCACCTTGCGGGAGTTGTGGCGGCGAAGCGGGTTGACGCGGCGGCCCCTGCAGGCGCTCGCCGCGGCCGACGCTTTCGGTTCGCTCGGCCTCGATCGCCGCGCGGCGTTCTGGCAGGTGCGGGGCCTGCGCGATGCGCCGCTGCCGCTGTTCGCCCATGCCGAAGACAACGCGCCTCGCGGCAGCAATGCGCCGCCGCCCGAACTCGGCAACGAACCGGCGGTGCGCCTGCCGGCAATGCCGCTCGGACAGCAGGTGATCGAGGATTACGCCATGCTCGGCATGTCGTTGAAGAAGCATCCGGCGGCGCTGTTGCGCTCCCGGCTTACCAAGCGCGGCATCGTGCCGTCGGGACATCTCGGCCGGGTCGGCGACGGCGAGCGCACCACGGTGGCAGGTCTGGTTCTGGTGCGCCAGCGGCCCGGCACGGCGAGCGGCGTGATCTTCGTCACCCTCGAGGACGAGACCGGGATCGTCAACATCATCGTCTGGCCGAAGGTGTTTGAACGTTTCCGCCGCACCTTGCTGGCGAGCCGGCTGCTTGGCGTGCGGGGCAAGCTGCAGCGCGAAGGGCTTGTGGTGCACGTGATCGCTGAACGCCTGATCGGCCTCGACGACGAGCTGGCGCAACTCGGCACCATCGACCGCGAAGACGTGGAAGGCGCCTTCGAACACGCGACCGCGCGCGCCGACGAGGTGCGCAAACCCGGACGAGAGCGCAGCGACATTCTGCGCAAACCGCGCGCCGCCATACCCGCCCGCGCCGCCATGCCCGAAGGCCGCAATTTCCGCTGACGCGGCGGGCCGCCCGTGCTTAAAAGAAGCGGAATGAACGGACGGACGAGGGGGACACGCCGTGAGTGCTGTACGAGAAATCGCGACCGGGCTGCGCTTTCCGGAAGGGCCGATCGCCATGCCGGACGGCTCGGTGATCTTGGTGGAAATCGCCGCCGGCGATCTCACGCGCGTCCGTTCCGACGGCCGCAAAGAGGTGATCGCCCATCTCGGCGGCGGACCGAACGGCGCGGCGGTCGGACCCGACGGCAAGATCTACGTTTGCAACAACGGCGGCTTCCGGTGGATCGAGCGGGACGGGCGGCTCTTCCCCGGCATGGCGGCGGACGACTACGCAGGCGGGCGCATCGAGCGCGTCGATCCCGCCACCGGCAAGTTCGAAACCCTATACACCGAATGCAACGGCGAGCGCCTGAAAGGGCCGAACGACCTGGTCTTCGACCGGCAAGGCGGGTTCTGGTTCACCGATCATGGCAAGATGCGACGCCGGGATCGGGACCGCGGCGGTGTCTACTATGCGATGGCCGATGGTTCGCGCATCGAAGAAGCGATCTTTCCGCTCGATGCGCCGAACGGCATCGGCCTGTCGCCGGACGAAAAGCGGATCTATGTGGCGGAAACGCTTGTCGGCCGCCTGTGGGCCTACGACCTTGCCGCGCCGGGAAAGATCGCGCCGCCCGCGTCTGCGACGCTCTTCGGACGCGGCGCGCTGGTGGTCGGGTTACCCGGCTATCAACTATTCGATTCCCTTGCGGTGGAGCGCGACGGGCGCATCTGTATTGCCACCATCGCCAACGGCGGCATCACCGTCGTCACGCCGGACGGCAAATCGGTCGAACATGTGGAAATGCCCGATCCTCTGACCACGAACATCTGTTTCGGCGGGCCGGATCTACGCACCGCCTACATCACCCTGTCGTCGACCGGCAAACTGGTCGCCGCCGATTGGCCGCGTCCCGGCCTCCCGCTCAATTTCCTGAACCGGTGAATTCAGGCCGAGACGTCGAGTTTCTTACCGCTATCCGCGTCCGACTTGCTGCCTTCGCCGCGCTGCTCCACGTTGGTGGCGGCGAACGCGGCCTCGACTTCGGCAAGCTGCTCGTCGAAGGCGCTGCCGCTTTGCGCAGACTTCGCATGGCGCAAACCGTCCGCGCCGGATTTCTGACTTGGCCGGTTGTGCTTTTGCACCCCGGCGATACGCGGACCGAGCGACGGCCCGCCGCGCACTGCACTTACGCTCATGGCCCCTGGTCTCCTGTCATGGCCGCACCGCGGCCTATATCGGACCGCCTACGCAAAGGCCGTACCGTTTTCCGGAGCGCGTATATTGGTGCATGAGCAAGCGCGGCTACCGCATATCGCGGTCGGCAAGGTTGAACCGCTCTTGCCCGGCAGAAGCTGCCGGGCAAAAGCGGTTAATGCCGCATCAATGATGCCACATGTGATGGCGATGATGCCCGCCGAGCAATTCGTCGGCGGTCTTCTTCTGATCGTCGCTAAGCGAGGCGTAGAGCGGCTTGAGCGCGCTCGACACCTTCTGCAGATGCGTCATTTGCAGCTGCATGACCTGCTGGCGGAAGTCCATGCGCTCCACGGCGTTCATGGGCTTGTCTCGCGACTGCCGCATTTGATCGCGCAGCTGGTCGAACTGCGGGGCATCGGCGCGCAGCGTGTCGGCGTAGGCGTTGAAGAGCGGCGCCTGCGCATCGGTGATCTTCAATTCGGCTTTCAGAAACGCGATGCGGCCTTCCAGATGGCGCGAAGGCGTATGTTGAGGGCGGGAAGCCGTCGCGCTATCGCCGGTCGCGGCAAAGCTCGGCAGCATGGTGGCCGAGCCACCGGCCAGGGCAACGGCAAGGCCGGCGGCTAACAGTACGGCACGGGACTTCGGGGTCATGACTAGCTCCTCGGGTTCGGCCGCCGGTAAGGATTGGGAACTGGGCGGCTGTCTGCATACACGCCCTGCCGATTGCCCGCCTGCGTCGGGGGATTGTTAATTTTCCGTCATTTTCGCGAGTGTCGTGTGCCGCACAATCGTGGGTCGGCGGCGCGCGCAGGCAACCACACTCGCTCCGGAGACGTCCGGCGTGCGCACAATCGAGGGCAGCAAGATCGCAGCAAATTGCAAGTATTGCTTCCAGTAAAATTTGAATAAAATTTTACCGAAATCTCGGTAAAACCTTGTATTGCCGAAATAATAATAAGTCTGATGTGCCATATTTCTTGACAAGATCGACGTATAGGATCAAACTGCATTATCAATCCGTATAAGCGCGGCAAGAATTTGGTTCCGTGCCCTTGCGGATCGATGTGGGGTTCAACGGACTGCGGCGTCGTTATCAAGGAGGGCCAAGTGCCGCGGTCTAACGGCGAAATCCGGTCGCAGATGCGCAAACGCGGCATCATCACCGGCCCGCCATGGAGCGAAGGTGGTCACGATGGCAGAAGGCATATCGGTGACGCAAAGCGTCCAATTCGAAGCACCCTCCGGCAATGCCGGACGGGCGCCCGTGTCTGCGCCGCAAGCGGCCGCGCCAGTGCCGCCGCGCGCCACCTCGACGGCGGCCGCGGCGGCGGTCGCAAGTGCTGCGCCCGCGCGCAACACCGTGGCCAATCCGGCCGGCGGGCAATTCACGACCAGCGTCGCACAGCTCATATCGCAGCAGAACGCCAACTCGGTCGGCCCGGAAACGCGCCTCCTGCAATTCCTCGAGGCGCTGAACAAGACGCCGCCGCGATCCGTCGCCGCAACGGTCTCCAAGATCATTCGAACCTGACCGATTGAGGTAACAGCGGCTTGCGGCAGGGCGCAACCCGGCTCTAGCGCTAGCGATTGAGTTCCTTCATGCCGCGCTCCAATCCGCCGAGCGTCAATGGATACATGCGGTTGTTCATGAGCTGGCGCAGCATCTGTACGGTCGGCGTGTACTCCCAATATTTTTCGCCGACCGGATTGAACCAGATGGCCTTCGAATAGATGGCCAGGATGCGCTGCATCCAAACCTGGCCCGCCTCTTCGTTCCAGTGCTCGACGCTGCCGCCCGGATAGACGATCTCATAGGGACTCATCGTCGCGTCACCGACGAAGATGACCTTGTAGTCGTGACCGTAGGTGTGCAGCACTTGCCAGGTCGGCGTGAAATCCGTGTGGCGCCGGCGATTGTCGCGCCAAAGCTTTTCGTAGACGCAATTGTGGAAGTAGAAGAACTCCATGTGCTTGAACTCGGAGCGCGCCGCCGAAAACAGCTCCTCGCAGACGCGGATGTGGTCGTCCATTGAGCCGCCGATGTCGAACAGCGCCAGCACCTTCACCTTGTTCCGCCGCTCGGGGACCATCTTCAAATCAAGGTAGCCGGCGTTGTTCGCCGTCGATTTGATGGTATCCGGCAGATCGAGTTCCAGATCGGCACCCTCGCGGGCGAATTGCCGCAAGCGCCGGAGCGCGATTTTGATGTTGCGCGTGCCGAGCTCGACCGTGTCGTCGAGGTTCTTGTATTCGCGCTTGTCCCAAACCTTGACGGCGCGGCGATTGCGCGACTTCTCCTGGCCGATGCGCACGCCCTCGGGGTTATAGCCGTAGGCGCCGAACGGCGAGGTGCCGGCAGTGCCGATCCATTTCGAGCCGCCCTGGTGCCGGCCCTTCTGCTCCTCGAGACGCTTCTTCAATGTCTCCATCAGTTTTTCCCAGCCGCCGAGCGCCTCGATCTGCTTCTTCTCTTCCTCGGTCAGGAGTTTTTCGGCCAATTTGCGCAGCCATTCCTCCGGAATCTCCGCCGCGAGGTCCTCGGAAATGAATTCGAGCCCGTTGAAGCAATGGCCGAAGACGCGATCGAACTTGTCGAGATTCTTCTCGTCCTTCACCAGCGACGCACGGGCGAGATAGTAAAAATCCTCGACCTTGAAGCTGGCGATGCCGGCCTTCATGGCTTCGAGCAGGGTCAGGTATTCGCGCAGGCTCGCCGGAACCTTGGCTTCGCGCAGCTCGAGGAAGAAGTTCACGAACATTGCGGGACCTCTCCGATCCGCGAAGTGGCGACCTCATCCTTCGACAGGCTCAGGATGAGGTCGAAGCCAAATCCGTGCAGTTCACAAATTGCCTCATGCTGAGCTTGTCGAAGCATGAGGGTCAGCGGACCCATTTCGATCAGTTGCCGCGCTCGCGCTTGGCGATGAAGGCAAGACGCTCGAACAGATGCACGTCCTGCTCGTTCTTGAGCAGCGCGCCGTGCAGCGGCGGAATGAGCTTGTTCGGATCGCGGCTCTTCAGCACCTCGGCCGGAAGGTCCTCCGACATGAGCAGCTTGAGCCAGTCGAGCAATTCCGACGTCGACGGCTTCTTCTTCAGTCCCGGCGTTTCGCGGATGTCGTAGAAGATGGTGAGCGCCTCGCGCACCAGGTCTTTCTGGATGCGCGGATAGTGCACGTCCACGATCTGCATCATCGTGTCGCGGTCCGGGAAGCGGATGTAATGGAAGAAGCAGCGGCGCAGGAATGCGTCCGGCAGCTCCTTTTCGTTGTTCGAGGTGATGACCACGATCGGGCGCCGCGCCGCCTGGATGGTCTCGCGCGTCTCGTAAACATAGAACTCCATGCGATCGAGCTCGAGCAGCAAGTCGTTCGGAAACTCGATGTCGGCCTTGTCGATCTCGTCGATCAGCAGCACCGGACGCTCGTCGGCGGTGAAGGCTTCCCAGAGCTTGCCCTTGTGAATGTAGTTCCGGATGTCGTGGACACGCTCGTCGCCGAGCTGCGAATCGCGCAGCCGCGAGACCGCGTCGTATTCGTACAGGCCTTGCTGCGCCTTGGTGGTCGACTTGATGTGCCACTGGATCAGCGGCTTGCCGATCGCCTTGGAGATTTCGTGGGCGAGAATGGTCTTTCCGGTGCCGGGCTCGCCCTTCACCAACAAGGGCCGCTCGAGCGTGATCGAGGCGTTCACCGCCACCATAAGGTCTTCGGTGGCGACGTAGGAATCCGTGCCTTGGAATTTCATTGGGTTTTCTGGGGGTCCGCTTTCTGACAGGTCGGGGAGAAATTTACGGGTCCGGCCGCGTCGGAGCAAGGGGCGCTAGATCGGCTCCAGGCGCGCTGCCTGAACCGGAAGCACCTGGCGCTCGCCCAGCATCCAGGCATGGAAATTGCGCCGGAACAAACTGCCAAAGGCTTCATCCAGCACGCATAATCCGCCGGCATAGGCGCCGAAGGCCGGCATGACCAGGCGGATGCCGTCGGTGACGAAGCAGCGATGCACCAGACGCCGGCCGCGCACGCGCACGGCAGCCTTCGGATGCAGATGGCCGGCGATCTCGCCCGGGTCGCGGCCCTCCGGCACGTGGCGGAAACGGAGCGGACCGAGGTGCAGCTCGCCCGTCGTTCGCGCTTCGAGGCCGCGCGGCGGCGCCGGATCGTGGTTGCCGGCGATCCAGATCCATTCCGTCGCGGCAATAAGGCGCTTCAGGCGCTGCCTGTCGTCGTCCGGCATGCGGCTGCCCGCCTTGCCGTCGTGGAAACTGTCGCCGAGGCAGATGGCGGTTTTCGGCTCATAGCGGCGGAACAGGGCCTCGATGCGGCCGAGCGTGGTGCGCGTGTCGTAGGGCGGCAGAAGCGCCGTGCCGGCCGAGGCGTAGGCCGAGCCTTTTTCCAGATGCAAATCGGCCATGACGAGCGTGCGGCGCTCGGGCCACCAGAGCGCCCCCGAGATATCGCCGACCAGCCGTGCGCCGTTTACCAGCATGGCTCGTGTCTACACGAGCCGCGTCGCCTCGTCGATAAGCCGATCGGCTGCCTCGGCGAGCAACGTGTCGTCGGCTTCGCCGTGGATCGGCTCGCGGCCGATTTCCAGCATGACCGGAACGGCGAGGGGTGAGACGCGATCCAGACGCCGATGGAGAATATGGCCCTTCACGCGTTTCAGCATGTCGCCCACACGACGGATATCCAGCAGACCCGTGGCCGCGTCCGCCCAGGTCGCCTTCAGCAGTACGTGATCGGGCTGGTGCTCGCGCAACACGTCGTAAATCAGATCCGACGAGAACGTCACTTGCCGACCGGATTTTTCTTCGCCCGGATGACGCCGCTCGATCAATCCGGCAATGACCGCAACGTTTCGGAACGTGCGTTTCAGCAGCGGCGTTTCGGCGAGCCAGGCGTCGAGGTCATCGCCCAGCATATCCTCGGCGAAGAGCGCGTCCATGCCCGTTGCTTCCCGCAAGCTCCAAATCGCCAGCGCGTATTCGCTGGCAACGAAACCGAGCGGGCGAAAACCGGCGCGATCCAGGCGCCGCGTCAGCAGCATGCCGAGGGTCTGGTGCGCCAAGCGACCTTCGAAGGGATAGGCGACCATGTATTGCTTGCCGCCGCGCGGGAACGTCTCGATCAAAAGCTGATCGGCCCGCGGCAGGACCGAACGCCAGCGCTGGATGCGAAGCCATTCGGCGACTTGCGGCGGCAGGCGCCCGTATTCCTCCGGCTTCGCCAGCAGGCGGCGCACGCCCTCGGCCAGGAACGTCGACAGCGGGAATTTACCGCCGCCGTAGGCCGGAATTTTGGGTTCCGTGTCGTCGCTCGGGCTCACTTCGGCAAACACGTCGCGAATGCCCTCGAAGCGCAAGACTTCTCCGGCGAAGACGAACGTATCGCCCGGCACTAGCTGTTCCAGGAACGATTCCTCGACTTCGCCGAGAACCCGTCCGCGCCGGTATTTCACTTTGAGCATGGGCGATTCGACGATGGTGCCCACATTGAGGCGGTATTGGCGCGCGACGCCGGGATGGGCTATGCGCCAGAGCTTTTCCGGCGTCTGGCGCAGGCGCCGGTAGCGCTCGTAACGCCGCAGCGCATATCCGCCGGTCGCCACATAGTCGAGCACGCGATCGAAATCGTCGCGCGTCAGGCCGCGATAGGGCAAGGTGGCGCGCACTTCGTCATACAAACGCTCCGCCGCGAACGGGCCAGCGCAGGCGACGCCCAGGATGTGCTGCGCCAGCACGTCGAGCCCGCCCACGCGGGGCGGTTCGCCGTCAAGCAAGTCCTCCGCGATGGTTTGCAGCGCGGCGCGGCATTCCAAGACCTCGAAGCGATTAGCCGGGACCAGCAAGGCGCGGCTCGATTCGTCCAGACGATGGTTGGCCCGGCCGATGCGTTGCAGCAGGCGTGCTACGCCCTTCGGCGCGCCGATTTGAATCACCAGATCGACGTCGCCCCAATCGACGCCGAGATCCAGCGTCGACGTGCAGACCACGGCGCGGAGCTTGCCCTTTGTCATCGCGGCTTCGACCTTGCGCCGCTGCTCGACCGCGAGCGAGCCGTGATGCAGGGCGATCGGAAGATTGTCTTCGTTGATGCGCCAGAGTTCCTGGAACACCATTTCCGCCTGCGAGCGCGTGTTGACGAACAGCAGCGCGATCCGGCTTTGCTGGATCGCCCGGTATATCTCGGGATAGGCGTAGCGCGCCGAATGACCCGACCACGGCAAGCGCGCCGATGAGTCGAGGATCGTGATCGCCGGCGGCGCACCGGCCCGCCCGACGATGATCCGGGCCGGTGACGTAGGGGACAGATATCGTGCCAGATCGTCGGGAAAGGCGACCGTGGCGGAAAGCCCGACGCGCCGTGCCTGCGGCGCAAGCACTGCAAGTCGCGCCAGTCCGAGCGCCAGCAGATCGCCGCGCTTGGATCCGACCAGAGCATGAATCTCGTCCACGACGACCGCCTTGAGACTAGCGAACAAGCGCCCCGCGTCGCGGTAGGCGAGCAGCAACGCGAGTTGCTCCGGCGTGGTGAGCAGCATGTCGGGCGGCGCGGTGCGTTGACGCGCGCGCCGTGCCGCGGGCGTGTCGCCGGTTCGCGTCTCTACGCCAATCGCCAATCCCATTTCCGCCACGGGCTGGTGAAGATTGCGCGCCACGTCGACCGCCAATGCCTTGAGCGGCGAAATGTAAAGCGTGTGCAGCGCGGTCTTCCGCGCTTTGCCGGGAGCGCGCCGGCTCAGCTCAAGAATGCTCGGCAGAAAGCCGGCGAGCGTCTTGCCGCCGCCGGTCGGCGCGATCAGGAGAACGGATGCGCCGGCGCTCGCGGCATCGAGGCATTCCAATTGATGCGCGAAGGGGGTCCATCCGCGGCGCGCGAACCATGTGTCCAGCGGCGGGGGAAGCGCCGAAGGCGGCCGAACGGCAGTGCGAACGTTTGAAAGCGTCAGGATGCCGCGCGCTGAAAATTGATGCAGACCCGTGACGTATCGTCCGCCGTCAGAGTCTCGCGCGTCAAGCCGCAATGAGTTTCGGTTTGTTCCGCTTCGGCCGCGTGCTTGACGCACAACAGCGTGCAGTCGCTGCAGACGCCGAACTCGCGAACGCCGCTTTGTTGCTGCAAGTCATGCAGCAGCCGGGTGAGGCCTTTCAGCAACGGAAGTCCGGTTTCGCAGCCCATGGTCCCGGCGGCTTCCTCGATGGCGAGGATGGGATCCTGCGCCAGCAACGCCGTGCCGGCCGGAGTGAGCTGCAACTGCATGGCGCGCCGGTCGTTGTCGCTCCGCTCGCGGGTCACATAGCCCTTGGTTTCGAGCGCTATGAGCGTTTGCGAAGCCGTTCCCTTGGTGGTGCCGAGGAACTCGGCAAGAGCGCTTGGTGATCGGGAATAGCGATTGGCCCGCGCCAGGAAACGCAACGCCTCCCATTGCGCCGGGTTCAGCCCATGAACGAATTGCAATTCGCGCGTCAGCCGGGCCAGGCGGTCGACGACCTCGGCCACGCGACGCGCGAACACGTCGGTTTCACGATGCATCACGAATATGATAGCGACTCGAAATTATTCTTGCAAGGCCTGTCATAGGCCCGTAGTATCGAGTCG
This sequence comes from Candidatus Cybelea sp., assembly GCA_035632095.1. Taxonomy (GTDB): domain Bacteria; phylum Pseudomonadota; class Alphaproteobacteria; order Ferrovibrionales; family Ferrovibrionaceae; genus DASQHM01. The sequence goes on from DASQHM010000007.1 coordinate 17,063, forward strand.
ATAATAATAACCATACGGCCGCCGAATTGAGCCGTTTTGGAGCCAGGGAGCGGAGCGAGCTGAAGAAGCGAGGTGCGGCAGGTCGATGCCGCCGCGCCAGGGGGGCGGAGCCGGACGCATCGAAAGGAAGTGATACCCATGTCGACCGCCGCCGAATCCAGTCAAGCCATCCGCCGCAACCGGCGCTTCGTCGCGACCGCGATGGAAACGCCCTTGCTGAGCCAGGAAGAGGAATTCGCCCTTGCGCGCAGTTGGCGCGAGGGCAAAGACGAAGCCGCGCTGCATCGACTGGTCTCCGCCTATATGCGTCTCGTGGTGTCGATCGCCGGCCGTTTCCGGACGTATGGCCTGCCCATGAGCGATTTGGTGCAGGAAGGCAATGTCGGGTTGATGCAAGCCGCGGCGCGCTTCGAGCCGGCGCGCGAGGTGCGCTTCTCGACCTATGCCAGCTGGTGGATCCGTTCGGCGATGCAGGAATTCGTGCTGCGCAATTGGTCTATCGTGCGGACCGGAACCTCCGCCAACCAAAAGGCGCTTTTCTTCAACCTGCGCTGGCTCCGCGCCAAGATCGAACGCGGCGCCCGCGCCGGCGCGAACGCCGGGTTGAACGAGCGGGTTCAGGCGAAGATCGCCTCCGATCTGAAGGTGCCCATCGGCGACGTGCGCGTCATGGCGCAGCGTCTCTCGGGGCGCGACCAGTCGCTCAACGAGCCGGTCGGCGAGGAAGGCGTCGACGAGTGGGAAGACTTCCTGACCGATCCCGGTCCGACGCCCGAGGAAATCGTCATCGATCGTCACGACGGCGCCATTCGCAATCGCTGGCTCGAGGAAGCGCTCGGCGAATTGAACGACCGCGAGCAGATGATCATCCGCGCCCGGCGCCTCAAGGACGAGCGGGCCACCTTGGAAGAATTGGGCTCGAAGCTCGGTATCACCAAGGAGCGCGTGCGCCAGATCGAGCACAAGGCGTTCGAAAAGCTGCGGGTCGCCGTATTGCGGCACAGTCGCGATATCGAGCCCGTGGCTCTCCGCCACTAATGTGACGCGCGGCACACGGCGCCCCTTGCGTCGTGTGACCGCGATCATTCTTCAC
>DASQHM010000008.1:0-5532 GCA_035632095.1 Candidatus Cybelea sp.
AATGATTTCATAATACTGGTCTACCGGGAGGAATCCGCGTGGCCGTGGGCGAAGGCTCAATTCGGCGGGCGGACGCCGCGCCAACTCGGCGACCCCTGGGTCATTTCCAACTCCGAACCGATTTCCGATCCACCGGCGTCCTTGTGACGGGCGTCGACGACTAATGTCTCCCGCCGTGCGGGGAGAGACTGTCATGGCTGGTGCGCACGGGCGAGAACGAAGAGCCTTAACCCTGGAGGAAACGCATGATGGTGGAGAAGAGAAGGCGGTTTAAGCCGAAACTGTCGGTTTCGCTCGTTGGCCTGGGCGCGGTGGCGGGCGTCACGCTTGCCGCGGCGCCGGCCATGGCCGATTGCTCGGTGGCGGGAATCACGGCGCTGGGTGTTCCCAACGTCACCATCACTTCGGCGGTGGATACGCCAGCGACGACCTCGTTGCCGGAGTTCTGCGCGATCAAGGGCACCGTGACGACGACGGGCCATGGCGCGCCCGACGGCTCCGCGATCTTCCTCATGGACCTGCCGGCGAATTGGAATCACAAACTGCTCGGTCTCGGCAATGGCGGTTTCGCCGGCTCGGCGTCGCTCGGCGGCACGCAGGCCGCGCTGATCAAGGGCTATGCGCTTGTCGACAGCGACACCGGCCACGAGGCCGGCTCGACCGACGCGCGCTGGTCGCTCAACCCCGACGGCACGCCCAACGAAGCGGCGTTGACCGATTACTATTTCCGGGCCGTGCACGAGGTGACGGTGGCGGCCAAGGCGCTGACCGAAGCCTTCTATGCGCAGGGCAAGGTGAAGCACGCCTATTTCGACAGCTGTTCGAATGGCGGTCGGCAAGCCTTGATGGAAGCCTCGCGCTTCCCCGACGATTATGACGGCATCATCGCCGGCGACCCCTTCATGAGCATCCGCTCGATCGCCGCCGGCCCCGGCAACTTCAAGCAGCTCATGACGCCGCAGACTTTCATTCCGGCCGGCAAGAACGGCGCACTCGACGTCCCCGGGACCTTCCTCAAATTGATCGATCAGGCGACGACCGCCGCCTGCGATGCGGCCGATGGCGTGCAGGATGGACTCATCCAGAACCCGGCGGCGTGCAACTTCAAACCGCAGACGCTCGTCTGCGCGTCGGGCCAAACCTCGGGCTGCATCCCGGGCTTTACGCAGGGGATGGCCGACTCGCTGACCAAGTATTTCTCGGCGGCGCGCGACGATGACGGGAATGTCGTCTATAACGGCGCCTCTATCAGCGATTTGAGCGGTCGCGATGGCGCTCCGGCCTGGACTTTCGGCTTCTTCTCGCCCGGCGATACGTTGCCGACCGGCGGCACCTTCGATCTCAATGCGCAGGAGCCGTGGGGCGGAATCGGCTTCGGCGTAGCGCCGGCGGCATGGCAGTTCGTCGATCATGCCATCCAGTTCTTTGTCGAGCGGAATCCCAATTTCAACATGCGTACCTTCGACGGCACGCTGCCGACGCCGCTCAGCGACGCCGCCCTCACGCTGTTCGACCAGCGCACCGAGGCCGGCGATGCGGATGATCCCGCGAAGCTCGACAAATTCATTCGCAAGGATCACAAGCTGCTCATGTATCACGGCTTCAGCGATCCCGCGCTGACCGCGTTCCGCTCGATCCAATACTATCAGGATCTCGCGGGCATGACCGATGGCGGAATTCCCGAGGTCCAGGAGAATGTGCGTCTCTTCCTGGCGCCGGGCATGCATCATTGCGGCGGCGGCCCGGGCCCGAACGTGTTCGACACGCTGACGGCGCTCGAGGGTTGGGTGGAGCGGGGAATCGGCCCCGACGGGATAATCGCTGCCAAGTTCGTGAACGACAATCCGGCACTAGGCGTCATGCGCACCATGCCGCTCTGCAAGTTCCCGGAGATGGCGCATTTCAACGGCGATCCGACCAACCCGGCGCAGGTCAACGACGCCGGGCATTGGACATGCTCGCCGCATGACCGCTCGCTGCTCACTGTCGGCTTGAACGGCCGTATGGCCGGGCTCGGCGGCAAGCAGGCGGCGGAATTCAACGATGATCGCCACGACCATGATCATGGCGATGGCGATCACCACGGTGACGACCACGGGGACCGGGACTAGGTCTCGCTAACCCTCCGAACCCTCTCCCCCTCGCAGGGGGAGAGGGCAGGTTAGGAGCCCGTTTGGGTTCGATTGAACCTGACGCTATTCGTCGTAAGGCGGCTGGGCCCAGCCCTTGGGCGAGAGGGTGAAGATCTCGTAGCCATCTTTGGTGACGCCGACGGTGTGCTCGAATTGGGCCGAGAGCGACTTGTCTTTGGTCACTGCCGTCCAGCCATCGCTCAAGATCTTCACTTCGTAACGCCCGGCATTGATCATCGGCTCCACCGTGAAGAACATGCCCTCGCGCAGTTCGGGGCCGTCGAGCGGGTCGCCGAAATGCAGGATCGATGGGGCATCGTGGAAGACGCGTCCGATGCCGTGGCCGCAGAAGTCGCGCACCACCGAGAACCGGCGCGCCTCGGCGAAGCTCTGGATCGCATGACCGATGGCGCCGGTGCGCACGCCCGGCCGCACGATCTCGATGCCGCGCATCATCGCTTCGTACGTCACCTCGACCAACCGCCGGGCCTTGAGCGGCACCTTGTCGCCGACGAAGAACATCCGGCTGGTGTCGCCGTGCCAGCCGTCGAGGATCACTGTGATGTCTATGTTGAGGATGTCGCCGGCGACGAGCTTTCGGTCGCCGGGAATGCCGTGGCAGACGACATGGTTGATCGACGTGCAGATCGAGCGGGGAAAGCCCCGGTAGTTGAGCGGTGCCGGGATCGCCCCCTTCCCGACGATGAAGCCGTGGCAAAGACGGTCGAGTTCGTCGGTGGTCGCGCCGGGAGTGACATGCGGCGTGATGAAGTCGAGCACTTCGGCGGCCAGCCTTCCGGCCTTGCGCATGCCCTCGAATGCGGGTTCCGGATGGATCTTGATGCGCCGGTCGTCCGGGTCGATCTGTCTCGTACCAAGGGCGGCACGCGTCGAATTCGTCATACCTCTTCGCTCCTAGCTTCGCGGCCCATCTCAGAACCTGAGTTCCAATGCCTCGGAGAGTTCAATTCCGTCCAGACTGACACGACAATCATAGCACAAGACCTCGACCCCTGCTGCCCGCGCTTGGCGGAGCGCGGCGCCGTAAACCGGGTCGATGTCGGCGGCGATGCGAAAGCCGCTGCAATCCTTTCGCTGCACTACGTAGAGCATCACCGCCCGGTTCCCGGCCGCCACGACGTCGCGCAGCTCTCCGAGGTGCTTCGTGCCCCGGGCCGTGACACAGTCGGGAAATTCCGCCGTATCATCCCGTTTCAGATGGACATTCTTCACTTCGACATAGCAAATGGGTTTTCCCGGCGCTTCCAACAACAGGTCGATGCGGCTATTGCGGCCGTAGCGGACCTCGCGCCGGATGCTTAAATACCCCGTAAGCTCAGGGATCTTCTGGGCGGCGACGGCTTCGGCCGCCACGACGTTGGGATGGCCCGTATTGATGCCGACGAGATGATCGCCGACCCGAATCAGCTCCCAGGACCAGCCGAGCTTGCGCTTGGGATTGCCGCTCGGCAGCAGCCAGACTTCCGAGCCGGGATCGGCAACGCCGATCATGGCGCCGGGATTGGCGCAGTGCGCCGTCACCTCGGCATCGTTGTCGAGGCGGACGTCGCTCAGAAAACGCTTGTATCGCCGCAGCAGAACGCCGCGTGAAAGAGCAATGGGAAATCGCATGCAGATTCCATTAAGACGGGTGGTAATTCTAACAGGAATTGAGAAAGGTGGATACTGTGCTTGTTAAGAAATTGAGCCTGGAAACGTTGATCAAATTCCATTGGGGGCAGCCATGAGCGCCGAGAAAATCGTCACCGCCTGTCTCTTGATCATCGGAAATGAAATTTTGTCCGGACGCACCCAGGACGCGAACCTCGCCTACATCGCCAAGGGGCTCAACGATGTCGGCGTCGAGCTCAAGGAAGCGCGCGTCATACCCGACGTGCCCGCGACGATCATCGGCACCCTGAACGAGGTACGCGCCAAGTTCGATTATGTCTTCACCACCGGCGGCATCGGCCCGACCCATGACGACATCACCTCGGAATGCGTGGCCCAGGCGTTCGGCGTGCCTTGGACGGTCCATCCCGATGCCCATGCGATCTTCCTCGCCCACTACAAGCCGGGCGAGCTCAACGAGGCGCGCCTCCGAATGGCGCACACCCCGGAAGGCGCCACGCTGATACCCAACCCGGTGTCGCGCGCGCCGGGCTTCCGGATGGAAAATGTCTTCGTCATGGCCGGCATCCCCCGCGTGATGCAGGCGATGTTCGACAGCGCGAAGCATCAGCTGGTCGGCGGCAAGCCGGTGCTGTCGCGCACCGTGAGCTGTCATCTCGCCGAAGGGGTCATCGCCAAGGGTCTCGGCGAGATCCAGCAGCGTCGTCCGACCCTCGACATCGGCTCCTATCCCTTTTATCGCCGGGGCGAATTCGGCACCAGCCTGGTGTTGCGCGGCCGCGATCCGCTCGAACTCGCCGCCGCCGTCAGCGACGTGATCGAGCTCGTCCGCAGCCTGGGCGGCACGCCCGTCGAGGAGTAGCGCCGACCGGCCCCTTTCGTGTAGCGTCCGCCGGTTCGCTCTCGACAAGCAAGCCCGCTTGGCGGAACAGGTAGACGCAAGGGACTTAAAATCCCTCGGCCCGTAAGGGCTGTGCCGGTTCGAGTCCGGCAGCGGGCACCAACGCCTGTCCAGATAACCTCGTTACCCAGGAGGCTCCATGGGCATCGACATCAGCGGCATGGCGCATGTCATCCTTACCGTCTCCGACTTCCCCGCCGCTCGGGCATTTTACGGCAAACTTCTTTCGCGGATGGGAATGACCGCAGTCTGCGACACCGATAAGTTCTTCTATTGCGTCGGCGGCCGCACCGCGATTGGCATCGAGCCGTGTGCGCCGGAACATCGCCACGAACGCTTTGTCCAGGCCCGGGTCGGATTGCACCACCTGTGCCTTCGCACCCGCTCCCGCGACGATGTCGACACCTGCGCGGCTACTCTGACGGACATGGGCGCTACCATCGTTCGTGGCCCGCTTGAGGGTACATGGGTACCCGGTTATTACTATGTTCTGTTCGAGGATCCGGACGGTATACGCCTGGAAGTCAACCACGTGCCTGGTGCTGGAGTCTTCGGTGACGGCGCGGCCTTCAATCCCAACGAAGGCTATAGGTGAGCAGCACATCCCGATCGGCAGCGCCGGCGTACGGACATCTCCGCCGCCTTGCGCCTAAAGTCGCCCAGGTGCCCCAGGCAGTTCCACGAACCACAACGGAGTTCCCCATGCTCGGCATGCGTGTCGCTTCGCTTACCCTTTGCGTCGGCATTATCGCGGTGCTGCCGGCGCTCGCCGCCGACAACACGCCGCTCAAGGTGAAGCCCGGCTTGTGGGAGATGACCACCGACACCGAGCGCAGCGGCGCGCCGCCGATCCCGCCCGAAGCCCTC
>DASQHM010000009.1:0-4258 GCA_035632095.1 Candidatus Cybelea sp.
AGCAGCGCGCCGATCTCGACCGTCGCGCCCGGTTCGACCGAAATGCCTGCCAGCACGCCGGCGGCAGCGGCGGGCACTTCGACCGTGACCTTGTCGGTCTCCAGCTCCACCAGCGGCTCGTCGGCGGCGACCTGATCGCCCACCTGCTTGAACCACTTCGCCACGGTCGCCTCGGTCACCGATTCGCCGAGAGCGGGGACACGGATTTCCACGGTCATGGGATCCTCGCTTTCAGCCGTTCAGCGCGTCTTCGACGAGCGCGTGCTGCTGCTCTTCGTGCTTGTGATGGGAGCCGGTCGCGGTCGATGCGGATTCCGCCCGGCCGGCATAGACCGCCCGCTTCGCCTTCGACCCCGCCTCGTTCAAGCAGCGCTCCAACCGCGCCTCGATGAAATTCCACGAACCCATGTTCTTCGGCTCTTCCTGCGCCCAGACCAGCTTGGCCAGCTTCGGGAAGCGCCTGAGCGTCTGGGTCATGGCCTCGAACGGGAACGGATAGAGCTGCTCGACGCGGAGCACATAAACGCCCTTCAACTTCTGCGCCGCGCGCGCTTCCAGCAGGTCGTAGTACACCTTGCCGGAACAGGCTACGAGCCGCGTCACCGCGGCATCGGCCGGCGCATCGATATCGTCCAGCAGGCGATGGAAGGTGGTCCCCGGCCCCATGTCGGCGAGGCGCGAGACAGCCATCTTGTGGCGCAGCAGCGACTTCGGCGTCATGACGACAAGCGGCTTGCGGAACTTGCGGTGAATCTGGCGGCGCAGCGCGTGAAAATACTGTGCCGGCGTGGTCAGGTTCACCACCTGCAAATTGTCTTCGGCGCAGAGCTGCAAGTAACGCTCGAGGCGGGCCGAGGAATGCTCGGGGCCGGCGCCTTCGTAGCCGTGCGGCAGCAGCATCACCAGGCCCGACATGCGCTGCCATTTCGATTCGGCGGACGCGATGAACTGGTCGATGATGACTTGCGCGCCGTTGGCGAAGTCGCCGAACTGCGCCTCCCACAGCACCAGCGCGCGCGGCTCCGCCAGGCTGAAGCCGTATTCGAAGCCGAGCACGGCCGATTCCGACAGGTGCGAATCGTGCACTTCGAACGTGGCCTGGCCTAGCTTGACGTTGTTGAGCGGCACATAGCGCTCTTCGGTCTCTTGATCGATCAGGACCGAATGGCGCTGCGAAAACGTGCCGCGCCCGGAGTCCTGGCCCGACAATCGCACCGGCACGCCCTCGGCAACAAGGGTGCCGTAGGCCAGCGCCTCGCCCGTCGCCCAATCGATGCCCTCGCCTGTCTCGATCATCTTCTGCTTGTTGGCGAGGAGACGTTTCAAGGTGCGGTGCAGGTTGAAGGTCTCGGGCGCGCGGCAAAGCGCGCCGCCGACCTGCTTCAGGGCTTCCATGGACACGGCGGTGTCGCCGCGCCGCGGGCCGTCGCTCGCGATCTCGATCCCGGCCCAGCGGCCTTCCAGCCAATCGGCCTTGTTCGGCTTGTAGCTCTTGGACGCCTGATGCTCCTTGTCGAGGCTTTGCTGAAATTCGTCGTAGAGCTTTGCCGCGCCCGCCTCGTCGACCACGCCCTCCTTGACCAGCTTCTCGGCATAGATTTGCCGCGTGGTCGGATGGTTCGCGATCTTGCGGTACATCAGCGGCTGCGTGAACGCCGGCTCGTCGGTCTCGTTGTGACCGTGCCGGCGATAGCAGAACATGTCGATGACGATGTCCTTCTTGAACATCTGCCGGAACTCGGTGGCGATTTTCGCCACGTGGGTCACGGCTTCCGGATCGTCGCCGTTCACGTGGAAGATCGGCGCCTGCACCATCTTCGCCACGTCCGACGGATAAGGCGACGAACGCGAGTAGCCCGGGCTCGTGGTGAAGCCGATCTGGTTGTTGACGATGAAATGGATGGTGCCGCCCGTGCGGTAGCCCTTCAGCTCGCTCAAGCCGAAGCATTCCGCCACCAGGCCCTGGCCGGCGAAGGCGGCGTCGCCGTGCATCAGCACGCTCATCACCCGGGTGCGTTCCGTATCGCCGATCTGCGCCTGCTTGGCGCGCACCTTTCCGACCACCACCGGGTTGACGGCTTCCAGGTGCGACGGGTTCGCGGTCAGCGAGAGATGCACCTTGTTGCCGTCGAACTCGCGGTCCGACGACGTGCCGAGGTGATACTTCACATCGCCCGAACCCTGCACGTCTTCCGGCTGGGCCGCAGCGCCCTGGAACTCGGAGAAGATCGCCTGATAGGGCTTCGACATCAAGTTGGCGAGCACATTGAGACGCCCGCGATGGGGCATGCCGAGCACGATCTCCTTCACGCCGAGCTGGCCGCCGCGCTTGATGATTGCTTCCATGGCGGGAATGAGCGATTCGGCGCCCTCCAGACCGAAACGCTTGGTGCCGGTGAATTTCTTGTCGCAGAAGCGCTCGAAGCCTTCGGCCTCGCACAACTTGCGCAGGATCGCCCGCTTGCCTTCGGGCGTGAAGGACACTTCCTTCTCGCGGCCTTCGATGCGCTCCTGGATCCACTGCTTTTGTTCGGTGTGATAGATGTGCATGTACTCGACGCCGATGGTCGAGCAATACGTGCGGCGCAGGATCGCCAGGATTTCGCGAATGCTGGCGGTCTCGAGACCGAGCATGCGGTCGATGAAGATCGGCCGGTCCCAATCCGCTTCCGTGAAGCCATAGGTCGCCGGGTTGAGTTCGGGATGGGAGCCGCGCTGATCGAGGCCGAGCGGATCGAGGTCCGCCATCAGATGCCCGCGGATGCGGTAGTTGCGGATCATCATCACTGTGCGGATGGTGTCGAGGGCGGCGGCGCGCACGTCGGCGGCGCCGGATTTGGCGGCATGCTCCGCCGATTTGGCCGCGAGACCCTTGGGTCCGAGCGCGCCTTCCTCGGCCAGCACATGCCAGCCGTCCGGCTTCCGCCAGGACGGACCGCTAGCCTCGGCCTTGACCGCGCCCGGCTCGTCGCCAAGCGCGGCAAAGAACTGCCGCCAGCTTGCGTCGACCGAATTCGGGTCGGCGAGGAAGCGCGCGTAGAGCTCCTCGATGAAGCCACTGTTCGCGCCGTACAGGAACGAAGTGCTGTCGTAATGCATGGCCGTGTTCAGGGGCCGCCGGCGCGAATGTCCGAGGGCCCCCCTCTCTTCAGTGGTTCGATCGCCTCTCTGCCCCAATCCGGGACAGATCGGTGACCGTGGCGTGTTAACCCTTCAGAACCTTTAACATGGTCTGACCGAGCGCCGCGGGCGAGTCCGAGACGGTGATTCCGGCGGCTTTCATCGCTTCGATCTTGTCTTCGGCTCCACCCCTCCCCCCTGAAATGATCGCGCCGGCGTGGCCCATGCGGCGGCCCTTCGGCGCGGTGCGTCCGGCGATGAAGCCCACCACCGGCTTTTTGCGTTTGTTGCGGCGCAGGAAATCGGCCGCGTCCTCTTCCGCGCTGCCGCCGATCTCGCCGATCATGATGATCGCCTCGGTCTGCTCGTCCTTCAGGAACATGTCGAGGCAGTCGATGAAGTTCGTGCCGTTGACCGGATCGCCGCCGATGCCGACGCAGGATGACTGACCAAGGCCCGCCGCCGTGGTCTGCGCCACTGCTTCATATGTAAGCGTTCCGGAACGGGAAACAATGCCGACCTTGCCGCGCTGATGGATGTGGCCGGGCATGATGCCGATCTTGCATTCGCCGGGCGTGATGACGCCGGGGCAGTTCGGCCCGATAAGGCGCGACTTGGAGCCGCCGAGCGCCCGCTTCACCCGCACCATATCGAGCACGGGGATTCCTTCGGTGATGCACACGATCAGTTTGATGCCGGCGTCGATGGCTTCCAGGATCGCGTCCGCCGCGAACGGCGGCGGCACGTAGATGGCGCTGGCGGTCGCCTTGGTTTTCTTCACCGCCTGCTCGACCGTGTCGAACACGGGCAGGTCAAGATGCTTGGTGCCGCCTTTGCCGGGCGTCACGCCGCCGACCATCTTGGTGCCGTAGGCGATGGCCTGTTCGGAATGGAAGGTGCCCTGCGCGCCGGTGAAGCCCTGGCAGATCACCTTGGTGGAGGCATCGACGAGGATCGACATCAGGCCGCCTCCCGCACCGCTTTGACCACCTTCTCAGCGGCGTCGGCCAGATTGTCGGCCGAGGTGATGGGCAGGCCGCTGTCCGCCAGTATCTTTTTTCCGAGCGCCACGTTGGTGCCTTCGAGCCGCACCACCAGCGGCACGTGCAGCGAAACTTCCCTGGCCGCGGCGACCACG
>DASQHM010000010.1:0-18885 GCA_035632095.1 Candidatus Cybelea sp.
GAGCAGGTTGTAGTCCTTCATCCCGGACTTGGCGATCTCATCCCAGCGGTAGGTCTCGCCTGCGTCGACATGCGGCTTGTAGACAAAAGGAATCTCGGCGGGAAAGCGCCGGCTCCGGGCATCGATGGCGTAGCCGATCACACGCGCGCGCTCATGGATGCGCCGTTCGTCGTAGATTGCCGGCGCATTGTGGATGCCGCTGCCCTTGACGCCGAGTACCGATTTGCGGCGATGGAAACCGAAGTTCACGGTCACGCGCCAGTCGGCGCTCGTGTTGGCGAACGAGCCGTGCAGCGCCTGCCGGTTGGTGATGGCCACGTCGCCCGGTTTGCAGATCATCGGCACCGCATCGGGCAGCCGTTCCGAACCGGCTTCGGCGACCAGCGCCTTGATGTCGAGCTTGCCGCGCTTGTGCGAGCCGGGCACGACCCAAACGCCGTTGGCGGCGGTGCAGCCGTAGAGCTGCGCCATGAAGTTGAACCCGTGCGAGCCTTGGTCCCACTCGGCGCTGTTCCAATGGGTCACGCCATCCTGATGCCAGGCGACGGAGGCGCCGCGACCCGGCTCCTTGATGAACAAGGCCTCGTTGAACGGCACGAAGTCCTCCCCGTTGATTGCGGCGGCGACCGCAAGCAACTGCGGGTGACCGTAGACGCGCAACGCGGCTTCGGAGAACTGCAGCGAGCCGAGAATGAGGTAAACGACCTCCTTCGGCGCGTCTTCGGAGGGCTTCGGCTCGAACATCTTGACCGGATGCCGGCCGTTGGCGAGCGTGGTCCCGCCGAAGGGATCGCCGAGCGGCTTCGACCAGAACAGGGTCGATGCCTTGCAGTCGGCGCCAAGCGCCGGGCGGCCTTTGCGATCAGTCGGGGAACCCTGCTCGCTCGGGAGACGATCGAGGATGTTCAGCAGGTCCGCCTCGATGTCGGCGAGCTCATCGGGCTGCAGCACGCCTTCGAAGATGTAGAAGCCGCAGCGCCAATAGGCATCGAGAATGTCCGGGTGCAGCTTGCCCTCGGCCGTGAAGCGGATCGGGCCGCGGTTGCCGAGCGCAAAGGCGCGTCGCTCGCCTTCTCGAAGATAAGCGCGCATGGCCGCTTCCTCGGGACCATAGTCGACGGCGAGTGCTGCATTGCGGCTGCTCATCCTGCTCCCTCCCCAGCATCGAGTTTGGCGGTACTTTGATCCCTTGAGTCTAATACGCGGTGTGCCGGCGAATTCTAGCATGAGCCGGATTTCCGGCGAACACGCTCGGGGCCGGCACGACAAATGGGCATTTTATCGATGACCGCGGCAGCCGGCCGAAGCGCCTTTCCTCGCCTCGACGGGGATCGCGATATTGCGCTAGTCTTCCCGGGCGTTGGATTGCCTGGCGTCGAACTCATCGTCAAGCCATTCAAAATGGAAAGTCTTGCGATCAAGTTCCGTCGGACGCCCGCTCGGCGGTAAATTCAAAAGAATTAGCCCAATGCGCGGCTTGGAGATTCCCGTTAACCTCCCAACATGACGTATCGAGACGGATCATATGGCGTGCGCAGCGCCGAGCGCTCTCTGTCGGGGAGCCCGCCATGACCGATTGGTATGCGCAGGCCTGCGGCATCGTCAGAAGCATCTACCAAAAGCGAATTGCCAGCCCCTCCGTACTTGACGCCTCCATTCATTTCCCGGCTGGGCGAAAGTTCGAGGATGCGTGGCTGAGCATACGCGCCGAAGCGCTGGCGATTGCGCAGTCGCTCGAGCAGGTGCCGCGGTTCCATGAGTTGATGGCCGAGCAGGCTTCGCTTTCCGCAAACGATGGCCGCGACTGGAGAGTGTTCGTTCTAAAGATCTATGGCGTCGAAGTGCCGCGGAATATGGAGCGCTGCCCGCAACTGTCGGCTTTGCTTCGCGAGTGTCCGGAAGTGGTCTCGGCGACATTTTCGTTCTTGGCGCCGAGAAAGCACATTCCCTATCACTGGGGTCCGTTCAAGGGCGTGCTGCGCTATCACCTCTGCCTGTCGGTTCCGCGGCTGGCGGACGGGAGGCCTGCGGTCCTGATGAACATCGACGGCAGCGAATACCGCCTTGGCGATGGCGATACCTTGCTCTGGGACGATACGTATCCCCATGAGGTATGGAACCAAAGCGACGAAACCCGGGTTGCACTGCTGCTCGACGTTTGGCGGCAAGATATGCCGATCGACATGAGCGTTCTCTCGAGGATTCTGCTGGCCGGCATTCAAACAACGATCCGCTACCGCCAGATCGGGCAGTTCTCCTGACCGGGCCTCGGCGGCCGATTTTCCCGCTCCCGGACAGTTCGTGAACGCAAGCCCTTCTATGCCGAAGACGCGCCGATACCGGTTGACAGTCCAAATGCGAGTTCCTAGGCTTTTTCGCCAAGCAACAACCTGAACGAACGCTGAACTGATCGACACAGGGCAGCGCGTGGTGGGGTTCGCGATTTAAGCTGCTGCGCGTTTGGTTTGATCTGCGAACGAATAAAAAAATCTAGGGGGGCACGGTCGCAATGGCGATTGGCGCATCGGCTGGCGATTCACCAGGTCCGCTCGGCGGTTTTCTTTCGCAATTGTTGAAGAAGCCCTCGCAGGAGCAAATCGTGCTCTTGCTGACGCTTGCGCTGCTTGTTGTCTTCAGCTTCACACTCGCCGGCTTTTCCACCGTCACCAACCTGCTGAACCTCGTCCGCAGCATCTCCATCCTCGGCATCCTCGGCCTTGGCATGGGGATCATCGTGATCAGCCGCGGCATCGACCTCAGCGAAATCGCGATCATGGCAGGGTCCTGGGTGGTGGCGCTGATCGAGATTCAGCGTGGCGTACCGGTTTTCTGGTCCGCGGCGCTGGCACTGGCCCTTGCCGTGTTGATCGGCGTCGCCAACGGCGTGATGGTGGCCTTCGTCGAAGCACCCGCGCTTTTCGTCACGCTCGCCACCGGGTTCGTCATCTATGGGGCGGCTTATTGGTTCGCACCCGCTTACGTGGTTTACGCGCCGAAGCCTCAGGATGCCCCGTTGTTGGCCTATCTTGGGCATGATCGCCTGTTCGGCGTTCCGTTGCCGATCATCGTCTTCGCCATCGCTGCCATCGCCATGCATCTGTTCCTGTCACGAACCTCGACCGGCCGCTTCATCTATTCCCAGGGCGACAACCCCGAGGCCGCGCGTCTCGCCGGCGTTGCGCTGCGCCCGCTGGTGGTCCTGGAATACGTCATCGTGGCGCTGCTCGGTTGGCTCGCCGGCTTGGTATGGATCGGCACCACCGGCAGCATGCAGATGATTCTCGTGCAAAGCACTTTCATCTTCGACGTGATTCTCGTGGTCGTGCTCGGCGGCATCAGCCTGATCGGCGGCCGCGGCAGCGTTTTCAGCGTGGTGGTGGGCTGCGCCCTGATTGGCACCTTGTTCAATGCCTTCACCATCATGGACATCAACAGCGAGGTGCAGAACATCATCAAGGGGGTGGTGCTGCTTGCCGCCATCGTCCTCGATAACTGGTTGCATCCGCGCGACGAGGAGACCGCGCGGCAGGGCGACTGACAATCCGTTGCGACAGATTTCCATCAACCAAGCTCAAAAGGGGAGGATAAAGAACATGTTGCGGACATCATTCCTGGCAAAGGCGGCCTTGACGCTCGCCGGTTTCGCCCTGATGGCGGGGTTGCCATCGATTGCGCGCGCACAAGAGGAAACCGGCACCAAGACAGCTCACGAGCTCCGCGCCGATTACGACAAGACGTTGAAGGGCAAGACCATCGCGTTTCTGCCGATAGCGCACGGCGTGCCGCTGATGGACGAGTGGGGCCGCGTCGTCAAATCCGAGGTCGAATGGCGCGGCATGAAATTCGTCGTGCGGGATCCCAACGGTCAAATGCCGGCCATGCAGCAGGCGCTGTCCGCGCTGATCGATGAGAAGCCGGACGTGCTGATCGTGCAAAACCCCAGCGTTACCTTGCTGCAAAAGGATCTGAAGCGGGCGGAAGCGCAGGGCACGCACGTCATCCAGATCAACATGTCGTCGAACTACAAGTCCGACGCCTTCGTCGGCGCCGACTGGTACGAAGTCGGAAAAATACTCGCCGAGGACGTGGTCAAGCAGTGCGGCACCGGCAGCGGCAAATCGGGCAAGGTGCAGATCGTCCAGGGTGAGCTCGCCGCGGCCGCCAGCGTCGATCAGATCGCCGGCATCATGGATGTTCTCAACAAGGACAAGGCCATCAAAGTTGTCTCCAACCAGTCCGCCCAATGGGATGCCAACAACGCGCTGAACATCACGGCGACCGTGATCCAGCAGCACCCCGACCTCTGCGCCAGCGTCGGCTTCTGGGGCATCATGGAATCCGGCGCCGCGCAGGCGATCCGCAATGCCGGCAAGATCGACCAGGTCAAAGTCTATGCTTCGGGCGAAGGCTCGCAGCTCGATTGCGATCAGGTGAATCAGGGCAACTTTTACAAGTTCCTGAGCTATACGGCCACGCAGCAAGGCTATCAGCTGGTCGATACCGCCATCATGCTGCTGGAAAGCGGCGACAAGGCCGGCGTCAAGCATCACGAGGTCTATACGCGACCTGTCTGGCTCGACAAGACCAACGCCAGCGGCGCCAACTGCTTCCAAATACCCAAGGATTAGAGCTCCCGTCCTGACAACCGCTCCCGCCATTTGGCGGGAGCGCCGTGCCGATGGAAACGACACTGATGGCGATCACCACGTTGGATTCCCATAGCATCGTCAGGCGCCTGCGCGGCAGTTTTTCGCCCAGGCTCCTGCTCTCGGAACTGCTGCTGAAGCAGTGGTTCGAACCCGTCATTCCCTTCACGGTGATGCTTGGGTTGATACTGTATTTCGCCCTGACCATTCCCGAGTATGCCAGCGCGAGCAACGGACTGTCGCTGATGCGCCTCTACGCCGAGTTCGGCTTCGTGGCGCTGGGCATGGCCTTTTGCCTCATAGCCGGCGGTATCGATCTCAGCGTCGGGGCGATCTTTGCCATCTGCAATTTTGCCGCACTCTACTTTCTCTACGTGCTCGGCTTGCCGACCTGGGCGGGCGTACTGGCGACGCTAGCCGTTGGCGCCTTCATCGGCGGCGTCAACGGAGTGCTGATCGGCTACCTCAAGGCGCGGCCGTTTCTCACCACCCTGGTCACGCTGATCATTCTGCAGGCGTCGGTCAATATCCTGAATGGGCGTTACGCGACGGTTTTCGCCACCAACACGGTCGACAGCGATGCCTGGGATTTCCTTGGCGAGGGTTCCGTCCTCGGCGTGCCGATCAACGCAGCGACCTTGATCGTCGTGCTGCTCGTGGGTCACATCTTTCTCAGCCGCTCGCGCTTCGGCTGGCACCTCGTCGCCATCGGCGCCAACCGCAAGGCGGCCCGTCATGCCGGCATTCGGGTCGAGCGCATGCTGTTCGCGACCTACATGCTCGCCGGCATGCTCTGCGCCATCGCGGGCGTTTTCTACGCCGCGCGCCAATCCAGCACCGATTCCACCACCGGCGTCGGCATGAACTTTCAGGCCTTGACCGCCGTGGTGCTGGGCGGCGTGTCGCTCGCCGGGGGCAGGGGCACCGTCTGGCGCGCCATGATCGGCGGCATCATCATCTTCGTGCTGATCAACGGACTGGTCCGTATGGGCATAGCCGGTTACCTCAGCTCGGCGCTGACCGGCCTCATCCTACTTGTTGCGGTCGGCGTCGACGTCAAGTGGACGAAGAACCGCGGCAAGGCGGTGCAGAAGATTTACGTCAACCCGGGACTCGTGGAATTGACGCCGGCGCCGTCGCTTGAGCGTGACAGCGGCACGCCCTTTGCGCAGAACGACCGTCTGCTCGGCGTCGAGGCGATCGGCCTCGATCAAGTGGAAGGGCCCGAGGATGTGATCCTGGACCGGCAGGACCGGTTGTACGGAAGCACGCGCGACGGCAACATCATCCGCTTCTCCGGTCCCGACTTCAAAAAGCGCGAGATATTTGCCCATATCGGCGGCCGGCCCTACGGGATGCAATTCGACAAGGACGAAAACCTGATCGTCTGCGTCGGCGGCATGGGCGTCTATGGCGTACGGCCGGGCGGCGAGGTGTTCAAGGTCACCGACGAGACCAACCGCACCTGGTACAAGCTGAACGACGACAGCCGCGTCCGCATGGCCGACGATCTCGACATCGCGCCGGACGGCAAGATCTATTTCAGCGACTGCACCACGCGGTACGAGGCGACGACCTATGCGCTGGACGTGCTGGAGGGCCGCCCCAACGGCCGGGTGATCTGTCACGACCCGGTGACGGGCAAGACGCGCACCCTCATCAAGCAGTTCCATTTCCCGAACGGCATTTGCGTTTCGCACGACGGAAAGTCGGTGTTCATCGCCAGCACGACGCTCTGCAAGATCTTTCGCTATTGGCTCGATGGACCGCGCAAGGGCGAGCTGGAAATCTTCATCGATGCGCTTCCCGGCAACCCCGACAACATCAATCGCGCTTCCGACGGGACCTATTGGCTGGCGCTGGTCGGCATCCGCACGCCGACCTTCGATCTGGCGGAGCGCAAGCCCGGCTTCCGTCTGCGCATGGTGAAGCAGGTGCCGGGCGATGAATGGATTTCGCCCGGTCTCAACCACGGCTGCGTCCTGCGGTTCAACGAGCAGGGCGAGATCCTGGAATCATTCTGGGACCCAACCGGACTGAACCATCCGACGCTGACGTCGATGCGCGAGCACAAGGGCTACCTCTATCTCGGCGGGCTGGAGAACAACCGCATCGGGCGCATCAAACTGCATGACGTTGACGCAACCTGGACCGATTTCGAGGCCTATTGGGGCAACAAGCGGCGCGACAAAGGTTAGAGCATGGCCTTCTTCACCCATTTCCTGCGCGATGTCCGGCAGATCGTGAATCGCGATGCCGAGCAGCACGCGATTCCCTCGATGGACGGCGCTCTCAGTCCGAACAGCAAGCTGGATGCCTGCCGCCCGATCGGCGAGCCGGTGCCGCAGGCGGATTGTGTTGCGGTTGGCGGTGACGGTTCGATTTACGTGTCCGGCGGTCGTCAGGTGTTGCGCCTGTCGGGGCAAGGCTTCAGTTCGCGCAGCGTCGTTGCCGAATTCGCGGACAATGCCGGCGGACTTGCCGTCCATCCCGACGGCCGGCTGCTTGTCTGCGTTTCCGGCCGCGGCCTTGCCGCGGTCGATTCCGCGGGCCGCCAAGCGTGGCTGACGCAAGCGGAGGACAGGCCGCTGCATTGCCTCACGGACGTCGCAGCCACCGCGGACGGCACCATCTTTCTCTCCGAGGGCAGCAGCCGCAATCGGCCTGAAGAGTGGTGCCGCGATCTGATGGAGAAGAACAGCCTTGGCCGTTTGATCGCGTGCGGTCCGAATTTCGAAGCGCCGACGATTCTGCTTCGCGATCTGCACTACCCGCATGGGCTGACGCTATCCGCCGACGGCCGGCACCTCTGGTTTACAGAGAGCTGGTCGCATCGCGTGCGGCGCGCTCCGCGGCAAGGACGCGGCATCGGGGCGCCCGAGACCGTCATTCGCAACCTGCCGGGCTCCCCGGCACGGCTGCGGCCGGCGGCGGCCGGCGGATATTGGCTCAGCGTCTTCGCCCTGCGCACGCATCTGATCGAGTTCGTGCTGCGCGAGGACGACTACCGCCAAGACATGATGCAAACCATACCCCAAGGCTTCTGGATCGCGCCGGCGCTTGCGGCGAGCGGGCACTGCCTCGAGCCGATGCAATCGGGGTCCCTCAAGGCGCTTGGTATTCAAAAACCCTGGTCGCCGCCTCGCTCTTACGGATTGCTGCTGCGAATCGATGAGGAGGGCGACGTCGTGGAGAGCTTGCACAGCCGCGTCGGCGGCCTCTATCACGGCATCACCGCCGCTTGCGATACGGCCCAGGGACTGGTGATCGTATCGAAGGGGCACGGGCGCGTGCTGCTGGAACGGCTGGGGGGCGGCGAATGAGCGAGGCATTGGTGCTGCCGGCCAGCGTGGATCCGGGTCCGGCGACGGCGCAACCCGTCTTGCGGGTCGTGAACGGCAGCAAGATCTATGGCGGCGTTCACGCCATCGAGAACATCAACTTCGATCTCTATCCCGGCGAGGTGCACGCGCTGGTCGGCGAGAACGGCGCCGGCAAATCGACGCTGTGCAAGGCCATCGCCGGCGCGATCAAATTGACCTCGGGCGAGTACTACGTCGACGGCAAGCCCGCGAACTTCGACAGCCCGCGCGACGCCCTCGCCGCAGGCATCTGCATGGTGTACCAGGAGACCAGTTTGGTGCCGACCATGACGGCGGCGCAGAACATTGAACTCGGCAACGAGAAGCTGCTGACCCGCTTCCGCACGCTCAACATCCAGGCGCAGCAGCTGCTGCAGTCGTTGAACTTCCAGGTCGACCCCGCGACCCCCGTCGGCCTGCTCGGCACCGCCAAGCGGCAAATGGTGGAGATCGCGCGCGCGGTCTACAACAGGGCGCGCATTATCATCTTCGACGAGCCGACGGCGAGCCTCACGCCTGAGGAAATCGTGCATTTCTTTCATCTGGTGCGGGATCTGCGGAACCGCGGCGTCGCCATCATCTACATCTCGCATGCGCTGGAGGAGAGTCTGCAGATCTCCGATCGCGTCACGGTGCTGCGCGACGGCAAGCTGGTCATCACCGCCAAGACCACCGAAATGACCCGCGAGAAGCTGGTGCGCCACATGGTCGGGCGCGACATTGCCCAGACGCACTATGCGCGTGCCGCCAAGGCCGCCAAGAGCAGTGCCGCGCATCCGGCGCGCCGCGAAAAGGTGCTGACCATCGAAAACGTCACCATGGGCATGGTGGTCAAAAACATGTCGTTCTCGGTCTATGCGGGCGAGGTCGTCGGCATCGCCGGACTGATCGGCTCGGGGCGCACCGAGATCGCCAAGATCATTTTCGGCGCCTTGAAGCGGAATCTGATCAACGGCGGAACGATCCGTCTGCGCGGCAAGCCGATACGCTACCGCGTGCCGAAGCAGGCGATCGACGCCGGCATTGCCTACATCACCGAGGATCGGAAGCTCAACGGCTACTTCGAGACGATGATCGTCGACGACAACGTCTATATCGGCAAGCTCGCCACCAAGGAGGGCTGGCGCTTCCTGCTGTCCAAGGCGATGCGGGGCAAGCTCGCAGGATATTGGGTCGAGCGGCTCAAGATCAGCGCGCTGCAACGCAGGGCCAAGATCGTCGAACTCTCCGGCGGCAACCAGCAGAAGGTGGTGGTGGCGAAGGTCCTGGTGCAGGACCCGTCAATCATCATTTTCGACGAGCCGACGCGCGGCGTCGATGTGGGCACCATTCCGGAAATCCACGCGCAGATCCGCAAGCTCGCCGAAGAGGGCAAGGCGGTGGTGGTGATTTCATCGTACCTGCCGGAGGTGTTGAGCATTTCCGACCGCATTCTGGTCGCGCGGCAGGGGCGGATCGTGGCCGAATTCGACGCAGCCGAGGCCACCGAAGACAAGATCATGTACGCCGCGATTCATTGACCCGCGGCGGCGGCTTCGAGGCCGTTAACACGGCGTCACTCGCCCTCGGACAGGCCCCCGGCGCCGCAGATGAAGGCCGAGATCTCCGCCACGCCGCGATTTTCCTTCAGGTTGGTGAACAGAAAGGGGCGCGCGCCGCGCATCTTGCGTGCGTCGCGTTCCATGACTTCGAGGCTGGCGCCGACGAGCGGCGCCAAATCGATCTTGTTGATCACCAACAGGTCGGACCGCATGATCCCCGGCCCGCCCTTGCGCGGAATCTTGTCGCCAGCCGCCACGTCGATGACATAGATGGTGATATCGGCGAGCTCCGGGCTGAACGTGGCCGCGAGGTTGTCGCCGCCGGATTCGATGAAGACCAGGTCGAGCTTCGGAAAACTGCGGCAGACCTCGGCGACCGCGGCCAGATTGATGGATGCGTCTTCGCGAATGGCGGTATGCGGGCAGCCGCCGGTCTCCACGCCCATGATCCGTTCCGGCGACAGGGCGCCGGAGCGCGTCAGGAACTCGGCGTCCTCCTTGGTGTAGATGTCGTTGGTCACGACCGCGATGTCGAAACGGCCGCGCATGTGCTTGCACAGCCGGTCGACCAACGCGGTCTTGCCCGAGCCGACCGGCCCGCCGACGCCGACCCGAAGCGGGCCGTGAGAGCCTGAAGTCATGAGCGAAACAGCCTCGTGTATTGGATTTCGTGGCGCATGGAGCAAATGTCGATCATGGGTGCGGCCGTGCCGATCTGGTCCAACGGCGTGCCGAGCGCATCGGCGACCGCATCGCTCACGCTGGCCTCGATCGCGGCCAAAGCCTGCTGGCCCGCCGTCTGGCCGAGCGGAATAAGCCGCACCCCGGCGGAAACGAGATTTGCGGCGAACGCCTGCAAATAGCCAAGCAGGATTCGTTCGAGCGGAATGCCGTGCGCCGCGGCGGCGACGCCGACGGCCACGGGAAGCATGATCCGGCCGGTTTGCGTCTCTGCTGTAAGTCGATCGATCGCCGGCGCCGGCCAGGCAGTCCGGGTCGCCGCGAGGAACGCGGCGCCTTGAGATTCGCTTTCCAAGGCCAGTTCCGCGCTGCCGCGCCATGCCGCCGACAGCTCGATCGTGTCGGCGAGTGCCGCCCCGTCGCCTCGTGCTGCTGCGTTCCAGGCGGCCGCGAGCAACGCAGCGTCGACGCGGCCGGCGCCTTGCCGCATCGCTGCCGTGATCCAGCCCACAAGACTTGCCTTGTCGCTCACCAAGCCGAGCTCGACCGCCTGCTCGATGCCGTGACTGTAGCTGAACGCGCCGGTCGGAAACGCAGGCGACATCCAGGCGAGCAACCGGAAGAGCGAGGCGTCAGAGATGTTCATGGCCGTCGCTATCGTGATGATGATGCTCATGGACGCCGGAATAGGCGCCGTGCTCCGGATTGAACGCGGCGCGCACCCGCCTGACATGGGCGCCCAAATGCTCGAGCATGTGGACAATGACGTGGTCGTCGCGGATCAGGATGCGATCCGCGGTCACGTCGGCCGGCAAATGGCGGTTGCCGAGATGCCAGGCGAAGCGCAGCAGATCGGCCGGCCGCACGCCGCGCACTTCGACCAAATCCTCCCCTGCGGCGCGAACGGCAATCCACGTTCCGTCGTCCAGGGCGAGCCCGTCACCATCGCGCAGCAGGACCGTCTCGGTCAGGTCGAGCATGAACGGCACGCCTTTATCATCTTGCAGCCGGATCCGGCGCCGATGGCGATCGTCGTAGGTCAGGGTCGCGGTGTCTTGGGCCTTTGACGCAGGCCAATGTCCCGCCGCTTCGACACGAGTGGCCCGCCGCACGGTCAGAACAGAAAGTAGCGCTGCGCCATGGGCAATATCTCCGCCGGCGCGCATGTCAACAGTTGTCCATCGGCTCGCACCTCATAGGTTTCCGGGTCGACTTCCATTTTAGGCGTGGCGCCATTGTGGATCAGGCTCGACTTGGAGATGCCGCCGCGCGTGTTTTCGACCGCTAGCAATGGGCGCGACAGACCGAGCCGCGAGTGCGCGCCTTCGTCGAGGAAGGCGCGGCTTACGAATGTCACGGCGCTTTCGATGCGGTTGCGTCCGAACGCGGCAAACATCGGCCGAAAATGCACCGGCTGCGGCGTCGGGATCGAGGCATTGGGGTCGCCCATGGGCGCCGCGGCGATGGAGCCGCACTTCAGCACCATATCGGGCTTCACGCCGAAGAACGCCGGCGTCCAGATCACCAGGTCGGCGAGCTTGCCCGCTTCCACGGAACCCACGTGGCGGCTGATGCCTTGGGCGATAGCGGGATTGATGGTGTATTTCGCCACATAGCGCTTGGCGCGGAAGTTGTCGTTATCGTCCGTGTCTTCGGGGAGCCGTCCGCGCTGGCGGAGCATCTTGTCGGCGGTTTGCCAGGTGCGGATGATGACTTCGCCGACCCGGCCCATGGCCTGGCTGTCGGACGACATCATGGATATGGCGCCGAGATCGTGAAGGATGTCCTCCGCGGCGATGGTCTCGCGGCGGATGCGGCTTTCGGCGAAGGCCACGTCCTCGGGGATCTTCGGGTCCAAATGGTGACACACGAGAAGCATGTCCAAATGCTCATCGAGCGTATTCACCGTGTAGGGGCGCGTGGGGTTCGTCGACGAGGGCAGCACGTTGGCCTCGCCACAAAGCTTGATGATATCCGGCGCGTGTCCGCCGCCCGCGCCTTCGGTGTGAAACGCGTGAATGGTTCGGCCCTTGAACGCGGCGATGGTGTTCTCCACGAACCCGGACTCGTTCAAGGTATCGGTGTGCAAGCCGACTTGCACGTCGTAGCGGTCCGCAACCGCAAGGCAGCAGTCTATGGCGGCGGGCGTCGTGCCCCAATCCTCGTGCAGCTTGAGGCCGCAGGCGCCGCCTTGGATCTGCTCGATCAGGCCGGCGGGTTGCGAGGCGTTGCCTTTGCCGAGAAAGCCCAGGTTCATGGGAAAGGCCTCGGCCGCTTGCAGCATGCGTGCCAGGTGCCAGGGCCCCGGCGTGCAGGTGGTCGCCGATGTGCCCGCGGCCGGTCCGGTGCCGCCGCCGATCATCGTGGTGATGCCGGAATAGAGCGCTTCGTCGATTTGCTGCGGCGAAATGAAATGAATATGCGCATCGATGCCGCCCGCGGTGACGATCTTGCCTTCGCCCGCGATGATCTCGGTTCCGGGCCCGATGACGATATCGACGCCGGGCTGAACATCCGGATTGCCTGCCTTGCCGATGCCGGCGATGCGGCCGTCCTTCAAGCCGATGTCGGCTTTCACAATGCCCCAGTGATCCAGGATCAATGCGTTGGTGATCACCGTATCGACGGCACCCTCGGCCCGCGTCCGCTGACTTTGGCCCATGCCGTCGCGGATCACCTTGCCGCCGCCAAATTTCACTTCCTCCCCGTAAATGGTCCGGTCGGCTTCGACCTCGATGAAAAGTTCTGTGTCGGCGAGGCGCACGCGGTCGCCCGTCGTGGGGCCGAACATATCGGCGTAGGCCGCGCGGTCCATGCGGTTGACCACGGTCTCAGGCCTCCAGCCGGCCGGCGATCTTGCCGTTGAAACCATGCACCACGCGGGCGCCGGAGTAGGGAATCAGCCGGACCTCGCGGCTTTGACCGGGCTCGAAGCGAACGGCCGTACCGGACGGAATGTCGAGGCGGCAGCCGCGCGCCTTGGCACGATCGAATTGCAGCGCCGCGTTGACTTCGAAGAAGTGATAGTGCGAGCCGATCTGGATGGGCCGGTCGCCGGTATTCGCCACGTTGATCGTCACGCTTCTGCGATCCGCGTTGCATTCGATATCGCCTCCGGCGGGGATCACTTCGCCCGGGATCATGGCGGCCTCCTCAGCGAATAGGTTGATGGACGGTCACCAGCTTGGTCCCGTCCGGAAAAGTCGCCTCGACCTGGATCTCCCCGATCATCTCGGCGACGCCTTCCATGACTTGGCCGCGGGTCAAAACGCCGCCGCCATCGCGCATCAAATCCGCAACGGTCCGTCCGTCGCGCGCCCCTTCGACGACAAAGTCGGTTATCAACGCGATCGCCTCCGGATGATTGAGCTTGACGCCCCGCTCCAGACGCCGCCGCGCCACCATCGCCGCCGTCGCGACCAGGAGCTTGTCCTTCTCTCGTGGTGTCAGGTTCACGGCATGAGCCTCCCTGCGATCGTCTTGTCTAGTTGTACCAAAGCCGCGGCATCCTTTGCGGCAATCCGGCAGCGGCATGGCGCAGCGCGCCGATGTAAGCCGAAAGGGCCGCGCGGACGGCGGCGGCTTCACCCAGAAACCTCGCGAGCAGCACGCCGTTGACCAGAGTGGCGCCGGCCTTGCATGCCGCTCCCCCGGTCAGCGAGCGCGCCAATTCAAGATATGAGGGCGCTTCGTCGGCGCTGAAAATGGCGCTACCGAGCGCCTCGGCGCCGCCGAAGGTAAACGGGTTCTGCAGTGTCACGGCCGAATCTTCGCCGCCGAGCCGCAGCGCGTCGGTCCAAATCAGCCGGCCATTTCGAACGACTTGCCAGCGGTCGAACAGGGCGCCGCCGGAGAACCGCTCGCCGCGCGCCCAGCGCCCGAAGACGAGGGTATCGCACGCCAAGAGCCGTGCGCCCGGTTCCAGCCGGAACTCGGTGGATCGCTCAAGCCGTGCCCGCGCGAACAGGATGGTTTCTTGCGGCAAGCATTCCAGCCAGGCGCCTTCACCGACGTGGGCGGTCATCGCGATGCTGCCCGCATCGCCGAGCGAACGATAGATCTTCTCGGCTGCTTGCGTAGTGACCGTCGCCGCGGCGCCAGCGCCGATGTCCAGGATGATCCGCAGGCGGTCGCCGCCGGCGATGCCTCCCGAAGTGACCAGCAGGACCGCCGTGACCGGTTGGCCGGGCCCTGGGTGCGGAAACAAGACGCGGCAGGGCGTTCGCTGATAGAGATGGGCAAGCACGGTGCTGCATTCGCGCCGGACGAAGCGCAATTCGACGGCACCGTCGCCTCTTTCGAGGCGAGGAGGCAGATGGATATTCGCGGCACGGACCGTCACCTTACACGGTAAGGTAGCGGCGAACGTCCGCCTCCACCATGTCGGATTTTCGGCCCGCCAATACGACCTCGCCGCGTTGCATGACGGCGTAGGCGTCGGCCAAGCCGCGGGCGAAGTCGAAATACTGCTCCACCAGCAGGATCGCCATGTCGCCGCGCTCTGCGAGCCTGCGAATAACGCGTTCGATATCCTTGATTAAAGAGGGCTGTATGCCCTCCGTCGGTTCGTCGAGGATGAGCAGGCGCGGCCGCGTCACAAGCGCCCTGGCTATAGCAAGCTGTTGCTGCTGGCCGCCGGAAAGATCGCCACCGCGCCGGCGCAGCATGTTGCGCAGCACCGGAAACAGCTCGAAGATCTCGTCGGATATCTGCCGTGCCGCGCGCGGCATTGCGGCAAGGCCGGTTTCCAGGTTTTCCAGCACGGTGAGGCGCGGGAATATTTCGCGCCCTTGGGGCACGAGCGCCAAGCCGCGCCGCGAGCGTTCGTGCGGCGGCAACCCGCCGATGTCGCCGCCCTCCCATTGAATGCTGCCGCGGCGGATGCGCTGCAGGCCGACGATGGCGCGGAGCAGGCTGGTCTTGCCGACGCCGTTGCGGCCGAGCACGCAGGTCACCTCGCCCAAGCGCGCCTCCAGACTGACCGAGCGCAGCGTGTGGCTGGCTCCGTAATAGAGATCGACCTTGTCGACGACCAGCATGGCTCAGCGTCCGAGATAGACTTCGACGACGCGCTGATCGTTCTGCACATGGTCGATCGAGCCCTCGGCCAGAACCGACCCTTCGTGCAACACCGTCACCTTCGCGCCCAGGTCGCGAACGAACTCCATATCGTGTTCGACGACCAGAATGGTCCGGTCGCCGGCTAGACCAAGAATAAGCTCCGCCGTGGCAGCGGTCTCCGCATCGGTCATTCCGGCGACCGGTTCGTCCAAAAGCAACAGCGTCTGGTCCTGGACCAGCAACATGCCGATCTCGAGCCATTGCTTCTGGCCGTGACTCAAGACGCCGGCCCGGTCATGGCGGCGCGTCAATAGTCCGATTTCGTCGAGAGTTGCCTCGATCCGGTCGGTGCTTTCGCCGCTCAGGCGCGCCAGCAGCGTCTGCCAGATTCGGCGATCGTTCTTCAGAGCGAGTTCCAGATTTTCGAACACCGTCAAATTCTCGAACACGGTCGGCTTCTGGAATTTCCGGCCGATGCCGAGATTGGCGATGGCGGTTTCGTCCATCCGGGTGAGGTCGTAGCCTTCGGCGAACAGGACGGTTCCCGCGTCGGGTCGCGTCTTGCCGGTTACGACGTCCATCATGGTCGTCTTGCCCGCGCCGTTCGGGCCGATCACGGTCCTGAGTTCGCCGGTGCTGACCACCATGGACAGCTCGTTGAGCGCCTTGAAGCCGTCGAAGCTCACGGTGACGCCGTCCAAATACAGCGCCGAGCCGGTCGCCGCGACGCTGGGCGCGTGGGTCGCCCGGGTCCGCGCGGGGAGGTGCACGATATTTGTCGCTGGCATGGTCATGGTCTTGCTTCGCCAGCAAGCGCGCCGCCGCTTCGCCGCTCGCGAATCTGGCGCGCCACGCCCATGACGCCGCGCGGGAAGATCAACGTCACCATGATGAACAATCCGCCGAGCACGAAAAGCCAGGCCTCCGGCGCGGCGCCGGTGAGGTAGGTCTTCGCCAGGTTCACCAGCACGGCGCCGACCACGGCGCCGATCAAGGTGCCGCGTCCGCCGGCCGCCACCCAAATGGCGATTTCGATAGAGTTGGCCGGGGAGAATTCGCTCGGATTGATGATTCCCACCTGCGGCACATAGAGCGCGCCGGCGAGGCCCGCTAGCATGGCGGAGACCGTGAATACGAAAAGCTTGGCGTTCGTGACCGAATAGCCGAGAAAACGGACCCGGCTCTCGGCGTCGCGGAGCGCCAAGAGCACACGCCCGAGCTTCGAGATCACGATGAACCGGCAAACCAGATACGTGAGTCCGAGTGCCAGCATGGACGCCACATAGAGTCCGAGGCGCGTCGCAGGCGACTGGATTTCGAAGCCCAGGATGTCCTTGAAATCGGTCAGGCCGTTATTGCCGCCGAAGCCCATATCATTGCGGAAAAACGCCAGCAGCAGCGCGAAAGTCATCGCCTGGGTGATGATCGAGAGATAAACGCCGGTCACGCGGCTGCGAAAGGCGAACCATCCGAACACGAAGGCCAGGATGCCCGGCACGGCGAACACCATCAGCACGGCGAATGCGAAGTTATCGAAGCCGTACCAATACCAAGGCAGCGCCTTCCAGTTCAGGAACACCATGAAGTCAGGGAGTATGGGATCGCGATAGACACCGCGCGTGCCGATCTGGCGCATCAGGTACATGCCCATGCAGTAGCCGCCAAGCGCGAAAAAGGCGCCGTGTCCGAGGCTGAGAATTCCGGCGTAGCCCCAGACCAGATCGAGGCTCAGCGCCAAGATGGCGTAGCAGGCATATTTGCCGAGCAGCGGCACCGCGTAATCCGGCAAATGAAAAAGCGAACCGCTCGGGGTGAACAGGTTCAAGGCGGGCGCTACGGCAACGGCGGCGGCGACCGTCAGGAGATAGACCGTCCAGCCCTTGCGGTCGAAGATATGCGCGAAGCGGTCCATGGCCTATTGCTCCGCCGCGCGGCCCTTAAGCGCGAACAAGCCGCGCGGCCGTCTTTGGATGAACAGGATGATGGCGACCAGCACGAGCACCTTGCCGAGGATGGCGCCGGCCACGGGCTCGAGAAACTTGTTGGCGATGCCGAGGCTCATGGCGCCGACCAGGGTTCCCGCGAGATTGCCGACGCCGCCGAAGACAACGACCAGAAAGCTGTCGACGATGTAGATCGTGCCGAGATTGGGACTGACGTTGCCGATCTGGCTCAGCGCGACGCCGGCCATGCCGGCAATGCCGGAGCCGAGGCCGAAGGTCAGGGCGTCCACGCGCGCCGTCGGAATGCCCATCACCGCCGCCATGTCCCGGTTCTGCGTCACTGCGCGCATCTGCAGACCGAATTGGGTGCGGCGCGTCACCAAGGCGAGAGCGC
Organism: Candidatus Cybelea sp.; assembly: GCA_035632095.1. Taxonomy (GTDB): domain Bacteria; phylum Pseudomonadota; class Alphaproteobacteria; order Ferrovibrionales; family Ferrovibrionaceae; genus DASQHM01. The sequence continues at coordinate 17,629 of DASQHM010000010.1, forward strand.
CCAGCACGATGAAGCAGAACACGATGATGTAGACGCGATTCCAGGTGATGGAGAACCCGCCGATGATCTCGTAGCCGCCGGTCATCCAGGCAGGATTTGCCACCGCCTTGTTCGGCGCGCCGAATACGGTGCGCACGGCCTGTTGCAGGATCAGGCTGATGCCCCAGGTCGCCAGCATGGTTTCGAGCGGACGGCCGTAAAGAAAGCGGATCACGCTGCGCTCGAGCGCGACGCCGATCGCGCCGGCCACCAGGAAGCCGACCGGCACGGCAACCAGGAGGTAAAGGTCGATCCAGCCAGGCGGCAGAAAACTGCGAAACAGCTCTTGCACCATGAACGCAGAGTAGGCGCCGAGCATGATCATCTCGCCGTGCGCCATGTTGATGACGCCCATGACGCCGAAGGTGATGGCGAGGCCGATGGCGGCCAGTAGCAGCACGCTGCCGAGGCTGATGCCTTCGAACAGACTCGCCGCAATGTCGATCAGCCGCTGCCGGCCCGCCATTGAGCCGAGCGCCGCGTCAAGCGCCGCGCGCGCCTCCGGTGAAATGCCGGGGGCATTGCGGAGTTCGGCCAGCAGATTGTGGACTTGCGGGTCGGTGGATGCGGAAAGGCCGTTGATCGCCGCGATGCGTTCCGTGTTGGAGCTGCTGAAGAGTTGAGCGCCATAGATGCCGAGCTGCATCGCCGCGCGCACCTCGGGATCTCGTTCTCCGGCCAGAGCTTTTCGCAGCGCGGCGGCCAGTTCGGGCGAGCCGTGCTTGAGGGCGTCCTGCGCGGCGGCGAGCCGGTCGGCGCGATCCGGGCTGAACAGCATGAGCTGGCTCAAGGCTCCGGCTATGCCGCCGCGCAACCGGTTGTTGACCTTGATACGATCGAAACCGTCGCTCGGCGCGCTGCCGAGATCGGTTCCCAACACGGCATCCGTGAGCTTGAGATTGTCGCCGTCGGCCTCTCCGATCACGACTTTCCCGTCGCCGGAGACGAAAAGCCGCCCGTCGAGCAACGCCTTCAGGACCGGAACGACTTTCGGGTCGCCGGATTGGCCGAGGGCGTCCACCGCAGTCAGTTTGTCGTCAAAGCCACCCGAGCCGAGCTTCGTCACCAAGTCGGCGACGCTTTCGGCGGCAACCGCGTGCGGCAAAAATTCGAACACCGTCAGACAAACGAGCAGCGCAGCCGCACAGCAGCGAAATGCAAATATGCGAAACATTGTGTTTCGGACCGGCGGCCGGGCGCGGGTTGGGCGGGGGGGGT
>DASQHM010000011.1:0-5757 GCA_035632095.1 Candidatus Cybelea sp.
GGATACTTGCGCTTCCTGCGCGGCATCGTGGACTCGGAAGACCTGCCGCTCAACGTCAGCCGCGAAATGCTGCAGCAAAATCCGATCCTGGCGCGCATCCGGCAAGCCATCGTCAAGCGCGTGCTGTCCGATCTCGCCGCCAAGGCCAAGGACGCGCCCGGCGAATACGCCGCGTTCTGGGAAAACTTCGGCGCGGTGCTCAAAGAAGGCATCTACGAAGACGCCGAGCAGCGCGAAAAGATCCTCTCGCTCTCGCGCTTCCGCTCGACCCACGGCGAGGGCCTGGTTTCGCTCGACGATTACCTAGGACGGATGAAGGACGGCCAGGACGCCATCTACACCATCGCCGGCGACGACGCGGCGGCGCTCGCCAAGAGCCCGCAGCTCGAAGGCTTCAAGGCGCGGGGCGTCGAAGTGCTGCTGCTGTCCGATCCGGTGGACGATTTCTGGCTCGGCATCCAGCCGAAATTCAAGGACAAGCCATTCCGTTCCGTGACCCGCGGCGCCGCCGACCTGGATCGCATCATGGGTGCGGAACAGCCGAAGGAGAGCGGCGACGACGGGCCGAGCGACGCCCAAGTCGGCACGCTGATCGCGCTGATCAAGCAAACGCTCGGCGCGGCCGTGAAGAACGTGCGGGTGTCGACGCGGCTGATCGATTCGCCCGTGTGCCTGGTCGCGGACGAGGGCGACATGGACATGCACTTGGCGCGCGTGCTCAAGCAGCATCGCCAGCTCAGCTCCGAGGCGCCGCGCATTCTCGAGATCAATCCGCGTCACGCCCTGATCCGGCGGTTGTGCGAGCTCGCGGTAAAGCCGGGCGCCGCGGACAACCTTGCCGATGCGGCGCATCTGCTGCTCGACCAGGCGCGCATCCTGGAAGGCGAGCCGCCGCCCGACGCCGCGGCCTTTGCGCGCCGGCTGTCGGATGCGCTGGCGAAGGGATTGGCTTAACGACGCGTTCGCGGTGAGGATATTTTTCGTACCCTCTCCGCCGCGTCGCGGGGGAGAGGGTTGCGCTTGCCTCGACAGGCTCTGGCTTCGAAAATCGTCTAAGGCAGTTTTTGCGCCGCTAGGATCTTGCCTTCGCCGTCGGCTTGCAGCAGCACGGCCGCGTGGTCCGCGCCGGCAAGCGACGCCGGATCGACGGCGATTTTCTCGGCCGCGCCGTTCCACGTGCCGATGCGGTGGATGTCGCGCACCACGTTGTAATAGATGAGCGTATGGCCGGCGTTCTCGCCGCGCTCGATCGCGACCGAATGTTCCTGGTCAAATTTCACCAGCCACAGCGCGGCCTCGGCATGCTTGGCGGCGGCGGGCAGATCGATCCATAGCCTTCCGTCCGCGCCGCGCGCCACGTTCATGGAGACGTCGCCGCGAGGGGCGCGCTCGATGCCGCCCTCGACCGCGCCGCGATCGGAACCGACCACGTCGATGGTGCCGCCGATCACCATTTGCGGCGTGTAGACATAACGGCTGCCGAGACTGCGCCCGTAAGCGCGCTGACGGTCGGTCAGTTCCTTGCTGGCCCAGGTGTCCTTCCAGCCGAGATAGTCCCAATAGTCGACGTGATAGCTCAACGCCAGCACATCGGTGCGCTTCACCAGGTCGCCCAGGAACGCATCGGCCGGCGGGCAGGAATTGCAGCCCTCGCTGGTGAACAGCTCGACGACGGTCGGCGGCTTGTCGGCTGCATAACCCGATGCGCCGACCATTGTCGCCGAAAGTGCGCCGAACACGACGGCAAGATTGGCGGTCTTCATAAGTTGACCCTACGCCCCGCGCAACGCGCGCCGCCAGTCACCTTTGCTTGATGCGGTGTCACGCTCGGGTGAAGAACGAGTGAGACCCGCGTGAGCGCATGGACATACGTCCGAAAATTCGCGTCTCAGGCCGCGCTCTTCATCAGGTTACGCAGTACGAATTGCAAGATTCCCCCGTGCCGGTAGTACTCGACCTCGTCCACCGTATCGATGCGACAACGCAGCATGACGCTTTGCTTGGAACCGTCGGCGCGCGTGATGGTGAGCGGAACTTCCATGCGCGGTTTGATGCCGTGGCCGAGGCCGGTGATGTCCAAGGTCTCGCTGCCGTCGAGACGCAGCGACTTGCGCGTCACGCCGTCGGGAAACTGCAGCGGCAGCAGGCCCATGCCGACCAGGTTCGAGCGATGGATGCGCTCGAAGGTTTCGGCGACCACGGCCTTGACGCCGAGCAGCAGCGCGCCCTTTGCGGCCCAATCGCGGCTCGAGCCGGTGCCGTATTCCTTGCCGGCGAAAATCACCAGGGGCACGTTGTCGCGCTTGTAGCGCATGGCGGCGTCATAGATCGACATGACCTCGCCGGTCGGCAGGTAGCGCGTCAGGCCGCCTTCGGTGCCCGGCACCATCTCGTTCTTCAAGCGGATGTTGGCGAAGGTGCCGCGCATCATTACCTCGTGGTTGCCGCGGCGCGCGCCATACGAGTTGAATTCCGCGACGCCGACGCCGTGGTCGATCAGGTAGCTGCCAGCGGGGCTTTCCTTCTTGATCGATCCGGCCGGCGATATGTGGTCGGTGGTGATGGAATCGCCGAGTATGGCGAGCGGTTTCGCCCCGGTGATGTCGGCGACGCGGCCCGGCTGCTTCGCCATGCCTTCGAAATACGGCGGATGCTGCACATAGGTGCTGTCGCCGTCGTAGTCATAGGTCAGGCTCTTGCGCGTCTTGATCTTGCGCCACGCCGCATCGCCCTTGAACACGTTGCCGTATTCCTTCCGGAACATGGCCGGCGACACGCACTTGCGCACCGTCGCCTGGATTTCCGCGTTGCTCGGCCAGATGTCGCGCAAGTAGACCGGCTGGCCCTTCTTGTCGTGGCCGAGCGGGTCGTTCATCAGATCGACTTTCATGGAGCCGGCGAGCGCGTACGCGACCACCAACATGGGCGAGGCGAGATAGTTCGCCCGCGTATCCGGATTGACGCGGCCTTCGAAGTTGCGGTTGCCCGAGAGCACCGAGCACACCACCAGGTCGCGCTCGCGGATGGTGGCGGCGATGGCATCCGGCAACGGGCCGGAATTACCGATGCATGTGGTGCAGCCGTAGCCGACCAGATTGTAGCCGAGCTTGTCGAGATCCTTCTGCACGCCGGCCTTGGCGAGATAGTCGGTGACCACCTTCGATCCGGGCGCGAGCGAGGTCTTCACCCAGGGCTTGACGCTCAGGCCGCGCTTGAGCGCGTTGCGCGCCAGCAACCCTGCGCCCAACATGACATTCGGGTTCGAGGTATTGGTGCAGGACGTGATGGCGGCGATCACCACGTCGCCGTGGCCGAGCTCGAATTTCGCGCCGGCCACCTTGTGGCGCTTGCCGTCGTCGACGCGGCCAAAGCCGTCGCCGACCGCCTGGCGGAATTCGCTCGCGGCTTCGCTGAGCGGCACGCGGTCCTGCGGGCGCTTCGGCCCGGCGATGGAGGATTCGACCGTGCCGACGTCGAGCGAGAGCGTGTCGCTGAACACCGGATCGGGGGTCTTGGCCGAACGCCAGAGGCCCTGCTTCTTCGCATAGGCCTCGACCAGGGCCACGCGCGCCGGATTGCGGGCCGTTCCCTTCAGGTAGCGGATGGTTTCCTCGTCGATGGGGAAGAAGCCGCATGTGGCGCCGTATTCCGGCGCCATATTGGCGACCGTCGCCCGGTCGGCGAGCGAGAGCTGATCCAGGCCGGGTCCGTAGAACTCGACGAACTTGTTCACCACGCCCTTGCGGCGAAGCATCTGGGTCACGGTCAGCACCAGGTCGGTGGCCGTGGCGCCCTCGCGCAGCTGGCCGGTGAGTTTGAAGCCCACCACTTCGGGGATCATCATGGAGATCGGCTGGCCCAGCATGGCGGCCTCGGCCTCGATGCCGCCGGCGCCCCAACCCAGCACGGAAAGACCGTTGACCATGGTGGTGTGGCTGTCGGTGCCGATCACCGTGTCGGGATAGGCGACCGTTTTGCCTTTGGCGGTTTTGCTCGACCACACCACCTGGGACAGGTACTCCAGGTTGACCTGGTGGCAGATGCCGGTGCCGGGCGGCACCACGCGGAAATTCTCGAACGCGGACTGGCCCCAGCGCAGGAACGCGTAGCGTTCGCCGTTGCGCTTGTATTCCTGCTTCACGTTTTCCGCGAACGACTTCTTGGAGCCGAAACTGTCGACCATGACCGAGTGGTCGATGACCAGGTCGACGGGCGCCAGCGGGTTGATCCTGTTGGCGTCGCCGTCGGCGGATTTCATGGCGTCGCGCATGGCGGCCAGGTCGACCACCGCCGGTACGCCGGTGAAGTCCTGCATCAGCACCCGCGCCGGGCGAAAGGCGATCTCGCGGTCCGACGAGCGGCTGCGCAGCCAGCGGCCGACAGCCAGGATGTCGTCGGTGGTCACCGTGCGCCCGTCTTCGTGGCGCAGCAGGTTTTCCAGAAGAATCTTCAGGGAGAACGGCAGGCGGGTCAGGTCGCCGAGCGCCTTTTCCGCGGCTTTGAGGCTGTAATAGTCGTAGGTCTTGCCGCCGACCTTGAGCGAGCGGCGCGTCTTCAGGCTGTCGGTGCCAACGGAGGTCACGGTGAGCTCCTGACTAGAGGTGGGGGCCGGGGCGCACTGCCGGAGGGCGGGAATCGACGGGTCCGGGCGCGTCGGCGGCGTGGTTGCAATAGGTGCCGCAAATCGGCGGCCTTGCCAAGGCATTTCCCGCGCCGCGGACTGGCATCCGGGCCCAGGATTGCCTTAAATGGCAAGCATTTCCGGGATGGGAGGCAGGCATGAGCATAAAGGTAGAGCGCCAGGGCGCAGTGACCACCGTGATCATCGATCGGCCGCAGGTTCGCAACGCGGTGGACCGCGCCACGGGCCGCGCCATGCTGGCCGCGTTCCGGGCCTTCGAGGCGGACGACGCAGCCAAGGTGGCCGTGCTTTGCGGCGAAAACGGCGCGTTCTGCGCCGGGGCCGACCTCAAGGCCATCTCCGAGACGCCCCCCGGCACCGACCCCGACCCCTACGCCGACGGGCCCATCGGGCCGACGCGGACCCTGCTCGCCAAGCCGGTGATCGCCGCGGTGGCCGGACATGCCGTCGCCGGCGGGCTGGAACTGGCGCTCTGGTGCGACCTCCGGGTGGCGGAAGAAGACGCGGTCTTCGGCGTCTATTGCCGGCGCTGGGGCGTGCCGCTCGTCGACGGCGGCACCATCCGCCTGCCGCGGCTGATCGGCATGAGCCGCGCGCTCGACATGATCCTGACCGGCCGGCCGGTGGGTGCCCGCGAGGCCCTCGACTTCGGCCTGGTCAATCGCCTGGTGCCGAAGGGGCGGTCACGGGATGAGGCGGAGAAACTCGCGGCCGAGATCGCGCGCTTCCCGCAGCTCTGCCTCCGCGCCGACCGCCGCTCGGCTTATACTCAGTGGGACCACGATCTGCCGCGCGCGCTCATCGAGGAGGCGCGCGGCGGCATCGAGGCGCGGCGCGTGGAAGGCGTCGGCGGCGCGGCCCGCTTCGCGTCGGGCAAGGGCCGCCACGGCGCGTTCGCGGATATTTGAGCGGCGCTCGCGGTCATTCCTCCGGCATCCCGGCCTTGCGCAGGCCTTCGTAGATGTGCTCGCGGCCGCTGAGGTACGAGGGATTATTGGAGCGTTCATCACTCTTTGCTCGTGCGATTGTATAACCGGGCAAAAGCCGTGCCACCTCGGCGATTTCGGCCTTTGCGTCCGCAATTTGACCGACCTCCGCATAGGCCACGCCAAGGT
>DASQHM010000012.1:0-25148 GCA_035632095.1 Candidatus Cybelea sp.
ACCAGCGCCACGTAGGTGATCGAGGTTTCGGCCGGATCGACCGCGGCGAGCTTGCGCGACAGGATTTGATAGAACGCGTAGCAGGTGGCATTGGCGACGATGAACAGCGCCGACCACGGCACCGCGCCGAAGCCCGGGCGAATGATGATGAGCGCGCCAGTGAAGCCGATCACCACAGCGCTCCAACGGCGCGGGCCCACCCGCTCGCCCAGCATGGGCACGGACAGCGCCGTGACGATGAACGGGCCGATGAACTTGATGCTCGCCGCCATGGCAAGCGAGATGTGCCGCAAGCCGAGGAAGAACGTCGCGGTCGACATGAAGAGCAGCAACGAACGCACCAGCTGCGTGCCGAGCGCCTGCGACGTGAACAGCCGCACTCCGCGCGCCGGCATGAACACCAGCACCATGTAGATGAGGTGCCCGGCGTAGCGCGCCCAAACGATCTCGGCCATGGAATAGTGCGGCGTAAGGTACTTCACTGCCGCGTTGAGGAACGGAAACAGCGAAATCGAGATGCACATGTAGACGATCGCCTTGACGACGTCGTCCTGGGGCGCTTGGCGCTGTTCCGGCGCGCCCGCCGGGACCGAGACGATTGTGCTCACGGCGCGGCGCTCAAGGCGCCACGGTCGCTGTGCCGGCTTTCTTCAAGATCGCCTCGCGATAGGTCATGTAAAGACCGCTGGCCACGATCACGGCGGCGCCGACCCACGTCCAGCGGTCGGGAAAATCGCCGAAGAACGCAAAGCCGAGCAACGCGGCCCAGAGAAGCTGGCCGTAGGAGAACGGCGACAGCACGGAGGCGGGCGCGCCTTCGAAAGCCTTCACCACGAAGTAGTGGCCGACGCCGCCGAATATGCCGAGGCTCAACAGCACGCCCCAGTGGAAGGCGCTTTCCGGCATGCGGCAGTCGAACGGCACGGCGATGCTGGTGACGGCGACGCCGACCAGCGCCACGTAGGCGATCGAGGTTTCGGCCGGGTCGACCGCGGCCAATTGCCGCGACAGGATCTGGTAGAGCGCATAGCACGTGGCGTTGGCGACGAAGAACAGGACGGACCAGTTCATGTCGCCGAAGCCGGGGCGGATGATGATGAGCGCGCCGGCGAATCCCACGAACACGGCGGCCCAACGGCGCGGGCCCACGCGCTCGCCCAGCATCGGCACCGACAGCGCCGTCACGATGAACGGGCCGATGAAGCTGATGCTGGCCGCCGTGGCGAGCGACGCGCCCTTTAGGCCGAGGAAATACAGCGACGTGGAACTGAACATGACCAGCGAGCGGATGAGCTGGGTGCCGAGACGGCGCGTGGCGAACAGCCGCCAGCCGCGCCGCGGCATGAACACGACCACCATGTAGACGAGATGGCCGAGGTAGCGCGCCCACACGATCTCCGCCATGGAATAGTGCGGCGTCAGATACTTCACGCCGGCGTTCATGAACGGAAACAGCGACACGGCAAGGCACATGCAGCCGATCGCCTTGACGACGTCGTCCCGATGGCCGGCCCGCGCCGGCGCGTCTTCTCGCGCGATGCTGCTCACGGGATCATGACTAGCACGGGCAGGTTGGGTTCGGGAGTCCGCGCCCCGCAAAGCAGCGATGCACGAGCCGATGGAACCTCGCGCGCCGCTTAGTTGGCCCGTTTGGTCAGTCGGTCGATTTCCATCAGGCGCGCCAGGATGTCCGGCATTTGATCGAGCTGCACCATGTTCGGGCCGTCGGACGGCGCCTTGTCCGGATCGCGGTGGGTCTCCATGAAGACGGCGGCGACGCCGACCGCGACCGCCGCGCGCGCCAGGATCGGCACGAAGCGCCGCTCGCCGCCCGACGTGGCACCCTGCCCGCCCGGCTGCTGCACGGAATGGGTGGCGTCGAACACGACCGGACACCCGGTCTCCGCCATGATCGGCAGCGAACGCATATCCGACACGAGCGTGTTGTAGCCGAACGAGACGCCGCGCTCGCACACCAGCACATTGGGGTTGCCGGATTGATCGAATTTCTCGACCACGTTCTTCATGTCCCACGGCGCCAGGAATTGTCCCTTCTTCACGTTGACCGGACGGCCCGTCACGGCGGCGGCCACCAGCAAATCGGTCTGCCGGCAGAGAAACGCCGGGATCTGCAACACGTCCACCACCTCGGCAACCGCGGCGCATTGTTCCGGCGTGTGCACATCTGTCAGCACCGGCACGCCGATCTGCTTGCGCACCTTCTCGAAGACCGGGAGCGCGCCGTCGAGGCCGATGCCGCGATTGGAGCGGATGCTGGTGCGGTTCGCCTTGTCGAATGACGTCTTGTAGATGAACTTGATGCCGAGTTTGGCGGTCATATCGCGCAGCGCGCCCGCCATGTCGAGTGCATGATCGACGCTCTCCATGGCGCAAGGGCCGGCGATGATCGCCAGCGGCAGATCGTTCCCGACCTCGAAGTCGCCTATTGAGACGTGACGGGGGGAAACGCGACCTGTCGGCGCCATGGATGGCCTCACACCAGCCGCGACTGTTCCACAGCGGCCTTGATGAACGATGCGAACAGCGGATGCGGCTCGAAGGGTTTCGACTTGAGCTCCGGATGGAACTGTACCCCGATGAACCACGGATGGCTCGGGATTTCGACGATCTCGGGCAATTCGCCGTCCGGCGACATACCGGAGAAAAGCAGGCCATGCTGCTCCAGCGCCTTTTTGTAGTGGATGTTCACTTCGTAGCGATGGCGATGCCTTTCGCTGATCTCGTTGGTTTCGTAGATCTCCGCGACATGGCTGCCCGAAATCAACCGCGCCGGATAGGCGCCGAGGCGCATGGTTCCGCCGTAGTCGCTTAGTTCGTTCCGCATTTCGGTGACGTTGCCGCGCGTCCATTCGGTCATCAGGCCGACCACCGGATGCGCCGTCGGACCGAATTCCGACGTGGACGCATTCTTGATGCCGACCAGATCGCGCGCCGCTTCGATGACGGCCATCTGCATGCCGAAGCAGATGCCGAAGAACGGCACCAGCCGCTCGCGTGCGAAGCGCGCCGCCTTGATCTTGCCCTCGGCGCCGCGCTCGCCGAAGCCGCCCGGCACCAGGATGCCGTGCACGCCCTCGAGAAGAGTCACGGTCTCTTCGCCACGTTCGAAGATCTCGGCTTCGAGCCATTCCATGTTGACGCGCACATTGTTGGCAATTCCGCCGTGGACCAGCGCTTCCGAGAGCGATTTGTAGGCGTCCTTCAGGCCCGTGTACTTGCCGACGATGGCGATTTTCACCTCGCCTTCCGGCATCGTGACCCGGCGCACCACATCCCGCCACCGTTCGAGATCGGGGGGCGGCGCGTTGGCTATGCCGAAGATCTTGAGAATCTGATCGTCGAAGCCTTCTTCGTGATAGCAAAGCGGCGCTTCGTAGATCGTGGAGACGTCCGGCGCCGCGATCACGGCTTCCGGCCGCACGTTGCAGAACAAAGCCATCTTGCGCCGGTCACCTTCCGGAATCGGGCGGTCGGCGCGACAGAGCAGAATGTCCGGCTGGATGCCGATGGAGCGAAGCTCTTTGACCGAGTGCTGCGTCGGTTTCGTTTTGAGTTCGCCGGCGGCGGCGATGAACGGGACCAGGGTCAGATGAACGAACAGCGCGCGGTCGCGCCCAAGCTCGATGCCGAGCTGGCGAATGGCTTCGAAGAACGGCAGGCCTTCGATATCGCCGACCGTTCCGCCGACTTCCACGAGAATGAAGTCGTGCCCTTCGGTGTCGGTCACGACGAACTGCTTGATGGCGTCGGTGATGTGCGGAATGACCTGCACCGTGCCGCCGAGATAGTCGCCGCGGCGCTCCTTGGCGATCACGGTCTGATAGATGCGCCCGGTGGTGACGTTGTCGCTTTGCCGACCGGGCACGCCGGTGAAGCGCTCGTAATGACCGAGGTCCAGGTCGGTCTCCGCGCCGTCGTCGGTGACGTAGACCTCGCCGTGCTGGTAGGGCGACATGGTGCCAGGATCGACGTTGATATAGGGGTCGAGTTTGCGGAGCCGCACCTTGAACCCGCGTGCTTGCAGCAGCGAGCCGAGTGCCGCCGATGCCAGACCTTTGCCGAGGGAGGAGACCACGCCGCCGGTGATGAATATGAACCGCGTCATGGACCTACATCCTAACAGATCGGCCCCGCCGTCCAAAGCCGGGCAAATCAGACCTGCGCGAACGGCAGAGCGAAATCGCGAAAAGCCGCGAAATTCCTACCTCGACAGCGGCACCGAAGGCTGCGCGGGTTGGGCCGGCGCAGTCGCAGGAGGAGCATTTGCGGGCGCGGTCCCGCCGGGGGGCGCGGGCGCTGAAGTCGCAGGCGCCTGCGGAGTCGCGTCGAGAATGGATCGTTGGCGATGGCTCGAGCCCGCCAACGTGCCGAGCGCGATCGAGGTGAGGAAGAACAAAGCCGCCAAGACCGCCGTGGTTCGCGTCAGCAAATTGGCGGCGCCGCGGCCGGTCATCAATCCCCCACCGCCGCCGATGCCGAGCGCGCCGCCCTCGGAGCGCTGCAGCAACACGACGCCGACCAGGGCAATGGCGATCAAGACGTGGACAATCAGAAGTGCGGTCTGCATGGCGATCAAAGGATGTTTTGGGCGCGGGACCGGCGGCTTGTACAACAATCCGGCAACGCCCGCCAGTCTGCATACGCGGCCACCTATCCGAGATTTCTAACCATCATGATGGTTGACAACTCCTTGGCCACCGCCTAGCCTCTTCCCATGGCAAGCATACGCAGAGAAATCTCAATCGCCGCCGATGCCGAAACGGTGTGGGCGGCCATCCGGGACGTTGGCGCCGTGCATCGGCGGTTGGTCCCGGGCATCGTCACGGATGTGCGCATGGAGGACGACGCCCGCGTCGTCACGTTCAGCGACGGCTTCGTGGTGCGCGAGTTGATCGTCGACATCGACGACACCGAGTGCCGGGTCGCCTATGCCGCGGTCGGCGGGCGCGCGAAACACCACAACGCGTCCATGCAAGTCAGCCCGGACGGACCGCACCGGAGCCGCTTGGTCTGGATCACGGACATACTTCCCCACGAAGCCGCGCCATTGATCGCGCCGCGCGTTGAACAAGGCCTCAAGATCATGAAGCAGACACTCGAGCGGTCGAACGCTGCTGCTTAAACGCGAAAGTCCGACGCCATAGACGCCCTGCCCTTCGCGCCGACCCTCGTTGCAGGCTTCGTGCTCGGCTGGTCGATCGCCTGGCCGCCGGGCCCGATCAATGCGGAAATTGTCCGCCGCGGCATGTCCGCCGGCTTCGGGAAGGCGTTTGCCGTCGGCCTGGGCGCCTGCACCGGCGATGCAAGTTGGGCGCTCGCGATCGTGCTTGGCGCACGTTGGGTCAGCCGCTACGAGCAGGCAAGGCAGGCCTTGGCTGCGCTCAGTCTGGCGCTGCTTTGCATTCTGGCTGCGATCTACCTTTACGGCGCGTGGAACGGATTGCGGCGCTTGCGCAGCGACACGGATCAAACTCAAACCGTGGCAGGCGGATTGGACAGCGCTCGCGGCGGCTATGCGCTAGGGCTGACCTTGGCGCTCACCAGTCCGTGGAACATCACCTTTTGGCTTGCGGTGATCGGACGGCCGGAGGTCGCGCAAGGCGGGCCGAACGGCGCATTCGTCCTGGCCGCCGCCGTGATGGCCGGAACGCTCACGTGGGTCACGGTGTTTTGCGCGGCGGTCGCCGTGCTGAAGACCCGCTTCGGCGGCCCGTGGTGGGATGTGTTCACCAAAGCGGCGACGGGTCTGCTGCTGATCTACTTTGCCGCCGGAACGGCTGCCCGTCTGTTCGGCTGAGTTGCAATAGCGAGGCCTTCCGCCGTCGTGTATAACGCGGCGGGAGATACCGTCATGCTCAAGCTTTATTACGCGCCCGACACCTGCTCGCTCGCCACGCATATCGCGTTGATCGACGCCGGCGCCGTCTACGAGGCCGTGCGCTTGAGCTTCGCCCGCGAGGACCAGCGCAAACCGGACTATCTCAAGATCAATCCGAAGGGCCGCGTGCCCGCATTGGTGACCGATAGGGGCGTGTTGACCGAAACCCCCGCCCTGCTCGTCTATGTGGCGCAGACGTATCCGCACGCGCGCCTGGCGCCCTTGGACGATCCGCTCGCGTTTGCGCGCGTCCAGGCGTTCAACAGTTACCTCTGCTCGACCGCCCATGTGGCGCACGCCCATCGAATGCGAGGCTATCGCTGGGCCGATGAACCCGAAGCCATTGCCGCCATGCAACGCAAGGTGCCGGCGTCGGTCACCCAATGCTACGAGCTGATCGAACGCGAGATGCTGCAAGGCCCCTGGGTCATGGGCGACAGCTATACGATTTGCGATCCCTATCTTTTCACGCTGTCGCAATGGCTCGAGGCGGACGGCGTCGATATGGCACGCATCCCGAAGGTTCGCGACCACCGGCAGCGCATGGCCGAACGCGCCAACGTAAAACGCGCCATTGCCGAGGAATTCGCGGCGTAACGGGAGCTAGAGCGCCGCCTGCACGATCGGCCAGAACTCGGCTGCGGTGAGGCTGGCGCCGCCGACCAGCGCACCGTCCACGTCGACGATCGCCAGCAGTCCCGCCGCATTGTCCGCCTTGACCGACCCGCCATAGATTATGCGCACCGCCTGCGCGTCCGGCAGCGCGCCACGCAGCAACTTTCGAATGTGGCCATGCACCGCGGCGACGTCTTCCGGCGTGGGCGTGCGGCCGGTGCCGATCGCCCAGACCGGCTCGTAGGCGACGACTGTATTCCTGGCGTTGACGCCGGACGGCAGCGAAGCGCGCAATTGCGTCTCGACCGTCACGAGCGCCCGGCCGCCGTCGCGCTCGGCAAGCGTTTCGCCGACGCAAAGGATCGAGACCAGCCCGGCGCGATGCGCTGCCGCGGCCTTCTCGCGCACCGTCGCATTGTCTTCCCGGTGATTGGCCCGCCGTTCGGAGTGGCCGACGATCACGTACGTGGCGCCGGCGTCCTTCAGCATCTCGGCACTGAGATCGCCGGTATGCGCGCCCGAGGGCGCCGAGTGGCAATCCTGTCCGCCGAGCGCGATGCGCCGCGCGGCCCCGGCTTCGCGAAGTGCATCGCGGAACCCCTGCAATAGCGTCGCGGGAGGGCAAATCAAGATCTCGGGCGCGATCCGTGCCGGCTTGCGCGCGGATTTCGCCAGTTTCGCAAGCTCCGCCAGTCCTGGGCGCACCAGGCCGTTCATTTTCCAATTGCCGGCGATCAACCGGCGCCGCGCCGCTGCCATGGTTTGCCCCTCGCTGCCTCTCCTCAGGCAATTAGCAGCAATTGCCCCAAAAGCGAAGCCCATGCTCGGTCCGCAAGAGGCATTCCGTCCTTGCGCGCCCAAGTCCATTGCAGCCCCCGGGCGCGCCCTCTATCATGCCGCCCTTCGCGGCGCTTTGCCGTGGAATAGCTGCAATTTCAGATGGTTCGCTCGACATGCTCGCAGCCATGCGCAAGGGCGCCGGGACCTGGGTCGCACGCATCTTCCTTTTTGTCCTGGTCTTAAGCTTCGGCGTCTGGGGCGTCGGCGACTTCATTCGCGGCGCCCGCGAAGTCGATGTGGCGACCGTGGGCAGCACGAAGATCTCAGCCAGCACCTTCGAGGCGCAATTCCGCCACGAGCTGCAGTTGATGCAGCAGCAGCTCCGCGGCGCGATCGACACCGAACAGGCCAAGAAGCTCGGCATGGTGGATACGTCGCTGCGCCAAATGATCGCACGATCGTTGATCGATCAAGACGCGGCCAGGATGCGCCTCGCGGTGAGCAACCAGGTCGTGGCGGAGGAAATCCGCAGCAATCCGGCCTTCCGGGATTCGCTCGGCAAGTTCGACAGGTTCACCTTCGAGCGCGCGATCGCCAGCCAAGGCTGGAACGAGGCGACTTTCGCCAACGTGGTGCGGAGCGACTTTGCGCGCGGCGCCATCGCCGGCGGCCTCACCGCGGGCTTCAACACGGCGCCGGCGAGCATTGTCGACGCGCTCTACGGTTACCGCGACGAGCGCCGCGTCGCGGAAATCATAGCGATCAAGCCCGATGCGCTCGGCGCCGTCGCCGATGCGGACGCCGCGACTTTGGATGCCTATTACAAGGCCCATGTGAAAGAGTTCATGGCGCCCGAATATCGCGCGCTCCACTACATCAGCCTGACGCCGGACGCGGTGGTCGGCGAGGTGCAGGTTTCGGACGCCGACATCAAGGACGAGTACGAAGCCGAAAAGGACAAGTTGAACATCCCGGAAAAGCGCAGTGTCGAGCAGATCATCTTGGCGGATGAGGCCGCCGCCAAGGCGGCCTACGACAAGCTGCGCGGCGGCATGACCTTTGCCGCCGTGGCGGAGCAAACCCTGAAGCAGCAGCCGACCAGCCTCGGCAGCGTTACGCAATCGCAGCTTCCGCCGGAGCTCGGCGCAGCGGCATTCAAACTCGGCAACGGCGAGGTCACCGCGCCCCTGAAGGACGCTTTCGGCTGGCACATCGCGCACGTGACCGCGATCGAGCCAGGCGTCACGCAAAGCCTCGATTCGGTGAAAGAGAAGCTTCGCAGCAGTCTTGCGCTCCGTGGCGCCGCGGATGTGGCATACCGCAAGTTCAATGCGATCCAGGATGAGCTCGCGGGCGGCGCGACCTTGGAACAGGCCGCCGACAAGGTGAAGCTCAAGGTCGCCGCCGTGCCGGCCGTCGACGCTCAAGGGCAGGACGAGGCGGGGCACAAGATCGCGAACCTGCCGGCGGCGGAGAATTTTCTGCAGAGCGTGTTCGAGGCCCCCGTGGGAGGCGATCCGCAAACGCTCGATAGCGGCGAGGGCAACTATTTCGTGTTCCGGGTCGACAGCTCGACGCCGCCGGCCGAGCGCCCCCTCGCCGCCGTCCGCGACAAGGTGATGGCGGCGTGGAAGACGGAAGCCGGCAGCAAGGCCGCAACCGTCAAGGCGAAGGAAATCGCCGACAAGCTGCGCGCCGGCGGCGACATGGCTGGACTCGCCAAGTCCGTCGGCACGTCTGTGCTCACCACCAAGCCGATGACCCGGGCGGGAGACGACGCCGACGCGACTGTCTCGCCGCAACTGCTCGCGGCCCTCTTCAAGGCGAAACAGGGCGACGTGGTCACGGCCGGCCTCGGCGCCGAAGCGGGCGAGGCCGGAGAAACTGTCGCTCGCCTCGCCAAGATCGTGCCGGCCCAACCGGACGCCAAGGCGCGCGAACAACTGACGCGCCAGATCGGCAACGCCATGGCCAACGACGTCGCCGGCGAATACCAGGCGGCGTTGGAAAAGGAGCTCGGCGTCACGATCAATCGCGACGTTCTCGACAAGCTGTTCTGATTCGATGAGCACGCAGCCCGACTTTGCGACCTTCGCGAAGCGCTACGATGCGGGCCAGGCGCAGGTGCTTTGGACTACGCTCGTCGCCGACCTCGAGACGCCGGTCTCAGCCATGCTCAAGCTCGCGGACGGCCGCCCCAACAGCTTCCTCCTGGAATCGGTCGAGGGCGGCGCGGTGCGCGGGCGCTATTCGATCATCGGCATGAAGCCTGACCTGATCTGGCGTTGCCGCGGCAACAAGGCCGAGATCAATCGCCGCGCGCGATATGACCTCAATGCGTTCGAGCCGTGCGACGCCGGCGCGCTCGCTGCGTTGAAGTCGCTGGTCAACGAAAGTCGCATCGATCTTCCCGCGGCATTGCCGCCGATGGCCGCCGGCCTGGTCGGCTACCTCGGATACGACATGGTGCGGCTGATCGAACGCATCCCCGATGCGAAGCCCGATCCGCTGCAATTGCCGGACAGCATTCTCGTGCGCCCGACCGTCATGGCGATCTTCGATTCGGTTCTCGATTTGATGACCGTGGTGACGCCCGTGCGCACCGAAGCGGGCCGCGATGCGCGCGCGGCCTACGCGCTGGCCGGAGAACGGTTGGCCGACATCGTGTCCGACCTCGGGCGTTCGCTGCCTTATGGCCGCGAGCGCATGGAAGACGTCGAGCCCCTGCCGGAGCCCTCGTCCAACACCACCCAGGCCGAGTACCACGACATGGTGCGCCGCTCGAAGGAATACATCGCCGCGGGCGACGTGTTTCAGGTGGTGCCGTCGCAACGCTTCTCGTTGCCGTTCCGCCTGCCGCCATTCTCGCTCTACCGGGCGCTTCGCCGCACCAATCCGTCGCCTTTCATGTATTTCCTGAATTTCGGCGACTTCGCCGTGGTCGGATCGAGTCCGGAAATCCTGGTTCGTCTGCGCGACGGCATCGTCACGGTCCGGCCCATCGCCGGAACGCGCAAACGCGGCGCCACGCCGGCGGAGGACGAGACACTGGCCCAGGACCTGCTCTCCGATCCGAAGGAGTTGGCGGAGCATCTCATGCTGCTCGACCTCGGACGCAACGACGTCGGCCGCGTCGCAAAGATCGGCAGCGTCCGCGTGACCGAGCGGAACACCATCGAGCGGTACAGCCACGTCATGCATATCGTCTCGAACGTCGAGGGTGAGATCGATCCGCGGCACGACGCCCTCGATGCGCTGTTCGCCGGATTTCCGGCCGGCACCGTTTCCGGCGCGCCGAAGGTGCGGGCCATGGAGATCATCGAGGAGCTGGAGAAGGAGCGCCGCGGTCTTTATGCGGGCGGCATCGGCTATTTCTCGGCCAGCGGCGCGATGGATACCTGCATCGTGCTGCGCACGGCGGTGATCAAGGACGGCACCATGTATGTCCAGGCCGGCGGGGGCGTGGTCGCCGACAGCGACCCGGAGTCGGAATATCAGGAGACGGTCAGCAAGGCCCGCGCGCTGGTCCGCGCGGCGGAGGAAGCGGTGCGGTTCGCCGCGACCGGCGGCGGAAACCGCTAAGCGCCCGGCGGCGCTTCATTTCGTGAGCGGCGCGGTCGCCTCGATCCAGTCCGATATGAAATTCACCACATCAAGCTCGATGCCGGCGTAGCCGTGGGCGGCATAGGCCTCGCAAGGGTCCCCGTGGCCGGTTTCGGCTGCGGTGAAAAGCTTCACTTCGACCTTCGGCGCCGCGGTCAGGCGGGACTTGATTTCCGAGGCGCCTTCGGCCGGACTGACGACGCAAGAATCGCGCTGATGGGCCACCACAAGCGTCGGCACGCGAATGTTCTTCAACGGAAAATCGAGAACGGTCTGGGTGGTCAGCTTGGATCTTCGGGTGATACTGGAGGTAAGGACCAGTCCGTCAGGCCCGCCTTTTTCCAGCAACGCGCCGTTGACGGCCGATATGGTCCCATTGCTCGTGCCGATCAGCCAGACCGGCAAATCGGCTTGCGAGCGCATGTAGGCGATGACCGCCGCGATATCGGCCGCGTGCTCGTTGCTGGAACGGAAGGTCCGGCCGTAGCCGGCCAATTTGTCGGACGGCGCGTCCGGCACGGCAACCAGCATGCGATGCCCGGCCAGGCGATTGCGGATGCGCAGCAGAAAGTTGCCGCCGATCCAATCCGGCCCGCGCGCCTTCAAATCCATGGTGCCGTCGCCGCCGACGAACAGGATCACGATTGCCACCGGCGCCTTGTCGACCGGGCGAACGATCACGAAATCATCGGTGACGCCGGGCCGGGTCGGAATTGTCACAAGTTCACTTTTCGGTTTCGGCGGCGGTCCGGCGTCTTCCGCCGCCGCGGCCGAACCGATGGCCAAGGCGATCAACGCCGCGCCACAAAGGCGAACGAGATTCCGCGCCGCCTCGAAACAGCTCATGGCCCCGGCTCGCCGGTCAGTTGTACCCGGGTGGCGGGGTAAATCCACCGATCTCGCGCGCCGCCAGGCGCGCGAATTCGATCGTGGTGCGATCGCCGAGTTCGGGTCCGATGATCTGCAATCCGACCGGCAGCTTGCCGGGCGTAAGCCCCGCCGGCGCCACAGTCGAGGGCAGATACACCAAGCCCGACAGGCCGGCCCAGAACAATTGGTCCCAGTAAGGCACGTCCTTGCCGTTGACCTTCAAGGTTCGCGGACCGCTGGTCGGGCTGTGATCGTGCGGGAACGCCGGCACCGCCGCCATGGGCGTCAACACCACGTCGTAGTCGCGGAAAAATTCGTGCCAGGCCCAGCGCAGCTTGGTCCGCATTTCGTTTTCGGCGATCCAGTCGCGATGATAGAGCGTCGTGGCGCGAACGATCATGGCGCCTTGGCTGCGGTCGTCGGGCGACAGTTTGGCGAGTTCCGCCTTGGCTCTTTCGAAGGCTTCGATGGGCGAGCGCGACGTGACGACGCCGAGCATCAACTTGAGGAACGTCTCGTGTGCACGCCGCGCGTCGAATTTCGGACGCGCCTTGTCGTCGATCTTTGCGCCCGCCTTGGCAAGTTTGTCGATCGCGCCCTGCAGACGGTCTGTGACGCTGCGGTCCACCTCGCACACCGGATCGCTGAGCCAAACGGCGCAGCGGAAGTCCTTGAGCGAGGTTTTGTGCGGCGCCGGCAGGTCGAGCCGCCATCCCGGTTCCTGGATGAGGTCGGGTCCGGCGATGCAATCCAAGGTCAGCGCCAGGTCTTCGGCGCTGCGCGCCAACGGGCCGACAACCGAGATATCCGCCATGGTCAGCACGCCCATGATGGCGTGCCCGCGCATCGGCACGATTCCCCAGGTCGGCTTGTGGCCGTAAACACCACAGAAGTGCGAAGGATTGCGGATCGAACCGCCGATGTCGCTGCCGGCTTCCAGGCCGGTCAATCCGGCCGCGAGCGCCGCGGCGCTGCCGCCGGACGAGCCGCCGGGAATGCGGGACACGTCCCAGGGATTGTTCGTGGTGCCGTAGACGTCGTTGTAACTCTGAAAATCGCCGAGCAGCAGCGGCACGTTGGTCTTGCCGAAGATGACGGCGCCGGCCGCATTGAGCCGATCGACCACAACCGCATTCGACTTGGCTATCGCATCCTTCAGGGCGGGAACGCCCCACGTGGTCGGCAGGCCGGCGACGTCGTAGGACTCTTTCACGGTCATCGGCACGCCATGAAGCGGCCCCCAACGCTCGCCGCGCGCGAGCGCCGCATCGGCTTCCTTGGCGCGCTTGCGCGCTTCGCCGCGTCGTTCGGCGATGATGGCGTTCAGCTTCGGATTGTATTTGTCGACACGCGCCAGATAGTGGTCGAGCAGCTCGACGGCTCCGACCTTCTTGCTTGCGACCTTCTCGGCCAGTTCCTTGGCGCTCAGAAATGCGAGTTCGCTCACCGCTGCCTCCCTGCCCTTTCAGGGAAGGCTAGCGAATGCGGTGCCGCCGCGCTACTGCCGCGAGAACAGGCTAACCATTCGCCGAACGCACGGCGATGGCGGTCACCGGCACCAGCACAAATCCCTTCGATGGCAAAGTCGGCAGCCACTTTTCCAGAGCATCGAGCGTGCCGTCGTGCGGATGACCGATGGCGATGGCATAACCGCGGTGCCGCGCCACGCCTTCGGCGATCGCCAACTGCCGGGCAACTTTGTCGGCGCGGTCGTCGTTGTCGAGAAACACATCCCGGGTCGCGGTCGGGACGGCGAGCCGGCGCGCCAATCCGGCGCCGACGCTGTCAGGCGACGTCCGTGAATCGAGGAACATGAGTCCCCGCCCCTTGATCTGCTCGAGCAGCGGTTCCATGAGCGTGGCGCTGGCGGTGAAGCGGCTGCCCATATGGTTGTTGACGCCGACGTAGCCGCCGAAGCGATCCAGGTTCCAATTCACACGTCGTTCAAGCTCGGCGCGATCCAAATTGGTCAGCAGCGCATTCGGTCCGGGATCGTTGTGCGCCAGGTCGTCCGGCTGCATCGGCATATGGACCAGGATCTCGTGGCCGGCGGCGCGCGCGTGTTCGACTTGCTGGGCGACGTCGTCGGGATACGGCAGATAGGCCAACGTCACCTGCGGCGGCAACGCGACCGCCCGCAGCGAGCGCCGGCGGTCGACGCCCACGTCATCGATCACAATGGCGATCTGCGGCCGTCCATCGAAGGCCGGCTCGGCGATGGCGTAGCGGCGCCAGGCCAGTTCGTCGGCGGGCGGCGCGGCGGCATGAGGTTGCGATTGAGCCTGGGGTTCGGGCGGCGCCGGCATCGGCGGCGGCGCGGATTCATGGGTCCATGACGGCGCCGGCGCAATGCTCGATGACTGTGCTTGTGGCGGACGCGGCTTTTCGACTGCGATGCCGGCGCCGCCCGCTTCGCCACGAACGGGATGCTTCGGCAACGGCCGCAACGCCAAGCCGATCGCAATGCCCACTGCCAGCAGCAGCGCAGCCCCCGCCGCAAGCCGCCCGCGGCGCGACAGCATCGCATACCGCTTCGTCCAGCTCTTGCGCCTGGCCGTTTTCCGTTTCGCCACGCCGCATGCTCCGAAAGTGCCCGAATCGCTCTCGAATCGAGTGCCTTCTCATAGCGCCGCGGCGCCGGCGCGGCAACCCGCGATCAGCGCGGGCGCCAGCGGCGCAGCAGCAGGGCGTTGGAAATCACGCTCACGGACGAGAGCGCCATGGCGGCGCCGGAGATCACCGGGCTCAGCAGGCCGAAGGCGGCAAGCGGCACGCCGATCATGTTGTACGCGAATGCCCAAAACAGGTTCTGGCGTATTTTCCGGTACGTGGCGCGGCTGACGAGAATGGCATCGGCCACAAGTGCCGGATCGCCGCCCATGAGAGCAATGCCGGCAGCCTGCATGGCGACGTCGGTACCACCGCCCATGGCGACGCCCACGTCGGCGGCGGCAAGCGCCGGCGCATCGTTCACGCCATCGCCGACCATGGCGACGCGACGGCCTTGGGCGCGAAGCAAGGATATTTCCGCTGCCTTATCCGAGGGCAGCACGCCCGCCTTGACGTCCTCGATTCCGATCTGCCGCGCGACCGCGGCAGCGGTGCGCGCATCGTCACCGGTCAACAGCATGGTGCCGATGCGCATGGCCCGAAGGCGGCTTATTGCTTGCGAAGCGTTCGCTTTGACCGGATCGGCCACGGCAATGGCTCCGAGCAACCGGGCGGGCGCGTGCTCTGCCACCCACATGACCGTGCGCCCCTCCGCCTCGAGCGCCGCAACGCGGTCGTCGAGCGCCGCGATGTCGACGCCCCGCTCCCGCATCAATCGGCGATTGCCGATGACGACGTTGCGGCCGGCGACCACGGCGCTGAGCCCCCGGCCCGGCAGACTGCGAAATTCCTGTGATGGCGGCGCCGTGAGCCCCGCCGCCCGAGCGATGACCGCATGGGCGAGCGGATGCTCGCTGCCGCGTTGCGCAGCGGCCGCGATGGTGAGCACATCGATTTCGTTCGCGCCGGGCGCCGTCAGCACGTCGGTGGCGACGGGATGGCCTTCGGTGAGCGTGCCGGTCTTGTCGAACACCACCATGTCGATTGCCTGCGCCTGCTCCAGGGCGGCAGCGTCGCGAATGAGTATGCCGTGGCGCGCGGCGACCCCCGTGCCGGCCATGATTGCCGCCGGCGTTGCGAGGCCGAGGGCACAGGGGCACGCGATGATCAGCACCGACACGGCCGCGATCAAACCCGCGGAAGGATCGTCGGCAATCATCCACCAGCCGAGAAATGCCGCCATGCCGATCGCCAGAACGACCGGCACGAAGATTGCGCTGACCCGATCCACCAGGCGCTGCACCGGCGGCTTCTCGGCTTGCGCCTGCTCCACCAGCGCGACGATGCGAGCCAGGGTGGACGCCTCGCCGACGGCTGTCGTTCGAACGTGCAGCAGCCCGCCGCCGTTGAGCGAACCGCCTGTCGCTTTGTCGCCCGGTCCACGCTCGACCGGCACGCTTTCGCCGGTGAGCAGACTTTCGTCGATGGCGCTCGCACCCTCGACGATCCGGCCATCCACCGGCAAGCGTTCGCCCGGCCGAACGACAACCACATCGCCGACCGCGACGGCAGCCACGGCGACATCAATCTCGCGGCCGTCCTTCAGGACGCGCGCGCGCTCTGGCCGAAGCGACAAGAGCGAGCGCATGAGCCCGGCCGTTGACCGCTTGGCGCGCGCTTCGAGCCATTTGCCAAGCACGACCAACGCCACCACGACGGCGGACGCCTCAAAATAAGCATGACCAGGCATGGCCCGCGTCGTCGCAAGCCACAGACTGTAAAAGTAGGCGGCCGACGTACCCAGCGCGATCAGCAGATCCATATTGCCGGTGCCGGCGCGCAGCGCCTTGAACGCGGCGATGTAGAACCGTCCGCCAACGATGAACTGCAGCACGCTTGCCAGGGCAACGGCGACACTCAGGGGCAGGCGAAAGGCGAAACCGAGCCAGGCCGAGAGCATTTCGGCGACGAAGGGTGCGGCAAGTACCATCGCCGCCGCCGTCATCAGATCCTGCCGGTGCGCCGCGGCCGCTTCGGCCGCGGCAATGCGTTTGTCGCGGTCCGCGTCGCCGGTGAGCAGATCGGCGCCGTAACCGGCGCGTTCCACCGCATCGATCATGTGGACGGCATCCGTGCGCGCCGGATCGAAGGTCACGTCGGCCCGCTCGGTTGCAAGGTTGACGCTTGCGGCCACGCCCGGCAGCGCGCTCAACGCGCGCTCGACCCGTCCGGCACAGGTGGCGCAGGTCATGCCCTCGATCTTGAAGGCCAAATGACGCGACGGAGGACTAGGCGCCGAGGTAACGGTGCTCATACCCCGCATATGTGGCTTTCAGCCACCGGAAGGTCAAGGTCGGCGCGGCGCTTGAAGCCGAATCATTCAGCCGAGACTTGAAGATGCAGCGCACTGCTTATCTTCCGCTGCTTGTCGGCATCGCCGAAAATGAGCGACACGACCCCATAGCCGATATCGTCGACGTCCGCCTTGCCGGTGTTGTGCAGCACCAACGGACGGTGCTGGCGCAACGCCTGTTCGATCGTCGGCGCGCCATTGGCGACGCCCAACAGGCCGGCCAGATCCTTGGCCATGGCTGCCAAGCCGTCGCCCGCGCGCCCGCTCCCGCCGCCCGCGTCAAGCTGGTGCTCGCGCTCCAGGACATAGAGCGCCCGATCCACCGCGCCCGCATCCTTGAACCACCAACGCAACTGCTCGACCGCAACATGAGTCATCTGCGGCGAAATATGGCCCACCAGCAGCTTCAGCTCGCTGTCACCGAGCTGGTCCGCTTGCGCGGTCAACGTCGCGCTGAGGGTCCGCGCTTCCGGATCGAAGTCGTAGACGATGCGAAACGAGGCGGAAACCGAGTCGTAGCCAAGGGTGCGCGCGACCGTGGCGGGCGACCAGTTGTCCTTGGCGCCGCCTGCGGCCGTGCCGTAGCTGCGCTTGGGGAAGTCGATGGTCATGCCGCAGACTTTTCCGTTCTGCTCATGCACATCGGAGATCAGGACGGTGCCAAGGTCGTATTCGGTCTTATCGGCGAGGAGCTTCACGCCTTCGATGGTGTGCTTTCCCGTGGCCGGATCGGCCGCGACGCCGCGCCACGACAGATCGAGACCCCGCGGCAAATCGTCGGCAAAGATTTTGAGAGTGCGTTCGAAATCCCCAGGAGCGCCGACCCCGGACCCGGTGGATCCGCAGGAAAGCGCAGGGGCAGCGCCAAGCATCGACGCAAACGCCAAGCCGAATAGGAGATTTCGCCTCATCGCCCGCCCGTGTCCGGCCGCGGGCCGAGTTTCCGTTGCACCATTGCTTTCGCATCGAGCGCCTCGGCGCAACGCTCCCGCTCGCACGGCAGCATTATCTTGGCATCGATCAGCACTAAGGGAATCTCGAAGCGCGCGGCATTCGACTGCACAGCGACGGGCTTGCCCGGCGTCGCCGCGCCCACCACCAACGCCCAGCCGTGCGCCGGCAGCACTGCGTCGGTTTTGCCGCGAATCTCGAACGGACGCGGCCAGCCGCCGTGCAACACGCCCCCGTCCCGGCCGTCGATCTTGACGACCGCCGCGACCGGGATGGGCGTTTGCCAATTGGCCAAATGCAGCGCGGCGCCGGCCAAGCCGACGGTACTGCTCGTCGATGTCAGCGCCCACGTCAGGCGCTCGACCACGCTCTCGCCTTCAAGCTCCTTGACCCGGCGATCCCAGTTCTTCTGCGCCGAAGCAATCTGCTCGCGGCCGATGGCGGCCGACATGCGCTGCTGGCCTTGTCGTCGCATGGCAAAGTTGTGGTAGTCCGAATCCGCGGGATCAGTGCTCCACACGCCGTCACGCAGGCGCAGCGTCGCTTGCAGAAAGCCGGTGTCGCTGAAAGGCGTGCCCAGCATCCGGTCGGGTCCGGCCAGCAGCTTGATCGCGCCGGCGTCGCGGCACGCGGCGCGCACCAGCCTGGCCGCCGACTCAATCGTTGCCTTCAACGCCGCGTCGTCTTGAAACGCAGCCTCGTTCGCCGTCTCGACGAAAATTCGCGGTGTGCCGTTGCACCAGGCATAGGCCAAGCCAATTTCACGTACGTAATAAGCATGGACGGCAAACCCCAGATCGGAATCGCCGCCGATGGGGCTGACCAAAACATCGAGGCCAGAGGGCAGGCCGCTACGATCGGCAGAGCGAAAACGCCCGATCCAGGGCGATATGTCTCGCGCATCCTTTACGGAAACCGGATAGCCCTGCACGAAGAAGCCATCGAAATCCTCGCCGGGCCCGGCGCTTTGCCGCAGGTGGAGGAGGGCGCGGCCCGAGAGCAGCCCATCCCTGCAAGCGCCGCCCGTCCCGAGTTCGATGTCGAACTCGACGCCGCCCCGATAATCGGCGGGAACCATCACGGCGCAGGCGCCGCCCTTCGATGTCAATTTGAGATCTGGCCGCGCCAGATTTGCCGCCATGTCGGCCGCCGACGCAGGACGCGCGGCAACCATCGCCGCTGTTGCGGCGGCGCAAGCGACCATGCCGAACGCACAGAATCTCGATCCCGTCATGCGGCAAGCTTAGCCGACGAGATATCGTTGAATCAGATTCCGATAATTCCATTTAGCGGCTTGTCAGCTCGCGAACGGCCGCTCGACTTAAGCGGCCCCTGCCAACCGGCCGCTTCTCATGGAACGATTTCGGCGTAGCCGTTGTTCAGCACCACCACGTCCCGCTCCACCACCTTCGCGCGGAACGCGAGCTTGCCGCCGCCTTCGCGCCAGACCTCGGTGCGGATGGTCTCGCCCGGGTACACCGGCGAGGAGAACCGAAGGTCCATGCGGCGGAGCCTGGCCGGATCATAGCCGCAGATCAGCTTGAGCAGCGCGTGGCCGGCCACGCCATAGGTGCATAGGCCATGCAGGATCGGCCGGTCGAAACCGCCCGCCTTGGCCACCGCCGGATCGGCATGGAGCGGATTGTAGTCGCCGCTCAAACGATAGATCAGCGCCGCTTGCGGCAAGGTCTTGATGTCCGTGCTGGCGTCGGGCGCCCGTTCCGGGATCGCATGCGGTTTCGGCGTCGGTCCCGCGGGACCGCCGAAGCCGCCGTTGCCACGCCAGAACGAACAGCTCGTCACCGCGCAGACCAAATCGCCGGTGGCCTTGTCGTAGATATCGCGCCGCGAATAGCAGAGCGCACCCTTGCCGGCGCCCTTGTCGACGATCTCCGTGATCTTCGCCTTGCCGATCACGGTTCCGCTCGGCGGCAGCGGCTTGAACACTTGCAGTCCCTGCTCGCCGTGCAGCACCTTCTTCCAATCGACGCCGCTCTCGGGATCCTTCACCCAAAATCCGAGCCCGGCCAGCACCACGGCCATGGTCGGCAGCGCCTTCAACCCGTCCTCGTAGACGAATTTCAGCTGTTGCGGATCCATGGGATCGGCGCCGAAGCCTAAGCCGAGCGCATAAAGCATCGTGTCCTTGGCCGTGTAGGTGTGCTCGACCTCGCGGAACGGCCAGTTCATCAGCTTTTGGTAGTTGATGGTCATGTCTGCGGCGCCTCAGAGCGGTTCCCAATTGAACACGTCAGCCGAGCGCTCGAGCTTGTACATGCTGCTCTTGAAGGCAGGCAGCATCGTGTCGGCGATGGATTGCGCCGTCCATCCGCCGTCGCGGTGCGCGGCGCGCAGCGGCCGCGACTGGCTCATCAGGAAAATCTCGTCCTTGCGCACGGCTAGAATCTGTCCGGTCACCTCTTTTGACAGATCGCTGGCGAGGAACACGACCACCGGCGCGATCTTTTCGGCCGTCATGGTGTTCTGGATGCGCTCCACGCGCGCCTTCTGCTCCGGCGTTTCCGTAGGGATGGTGCCGATGAGCCGCGACCACGCGAATGGCGACACGCAGTTCGAACGCACGTTGTAGCGCGCCATATCAAGGGCGATCGATTTCGACAGCCCGACGATGCCAAGTTTCGCGGCGGCATAGTTCGCCTGGCCGAAATTGCCGATGAGCCCCGAGGTCGAGGTGAAATGCACGAAGGAGCCGGACTCCTGTTCCTTGAAGTGCGGCGCCGCGGCCTTGGAGACGTAGAAGCAGCCGTAGAGGTGCACCTTGATGACGGCGTCCCAATCGACGGCGCTCATCTTGTGGAAGATGCGGTCGCGCAGGATGCCGGCATTGTTCACCACGCAGTCGATGCGGCCGAAGCTGTCGAGCGCCGTCTTGATGATGCGCTCGGCGCCGGCCGGATCGGCGACGCTGTCGCCGTTCGCGACCGCGGTCCCGCCGGCGGCCTTGATGTCGCGCACGACTTCCGCCGCCGGGCCGATGTCTTGGCCCTCGCCTTCCGCGGTTCCGCCAAGGTCGTTGACCACGACTTTCGCCCCTTCGCGCGCGGCAAGCAGGGCGATCTCGCGCCCGATCCCGCGGCCCGCGCCGGTCACGACGATCACCTTATCCTTGACGGTTTGGCCCGCTGCCTTGTTCGCTGCCATCGGCCCGCCTCCCTGCTTGCGATGCTTGCTTGTGACGCTTGCTCCGACCTTAGCCGCGCCATGCACGGGTTGCAATGCGCCAAGGCGTAAGCAGCCTTGCCGCTACGTCAATGCACCCCCATCATGGCCGCCCCGAATAACGAGTGGCACATGGCCGACCCGCAGATCGTCAGCATCGCGGCCCGACCGCATCAGGCGGTTGCGAGCAGGAGGGTTCTCCCTTACGCGTTGCTGGCGCTTTGCATGTTCTTTTGGGCCAGCAACTGGATCGTCGGCCGCGCGTTCCACGACACGGTGCCGCCGATCGCCCTCAACTTCTGGCGCTGGACCACGGCGTCCGTCCTGCTGCTGCCGTTTTCATGGCGGCAGGTACTGGCGTCCTGGCCGGCGATCCGGCGGCACTGGTTACTGATGGTCGTGTTCGGCTTCGCCGGCGCCGGCGCGTTCCACGCGTTGATCTACACGGGCCTGCGCCATACCGAAGCCATCAACGCGCTGCTGCTGAACTCGGCTATTCCGGTGTTCATCATCTGCCTGTCGTGGGTCTGGTATCGCGAAACCATCACCTTGCGGCAGGCGGCGGGCATCATTTTGTCGTTCGTCGGCGTTTTCGTCATCATCAGCCGCGGCGATCCGGCGACGCTGCTGCACCTGAAGATCAATCGGGGCGACGTATTCATCTTTCTCGCTCTGCCGATCTGGGCGTTCTATTCGGTGCTGCTGAAGAAACGTCCGGCTGGCATCGGCGACTTGGCTTTCCTTCAGGTGATCGGCGTGGTCAGCGTGGTCGCGAGCCTGCCGTTCTACATTTGGGAAATGGCCAGCGGCGAGCACATGACGCATGTGGACGCAGCGACTGTCTCGGCCATCGTCTACATCGCCGTCGTCGCCTCGATCCTCGGTTATATCTTCTGGAACTATGCGGTCGCCAAGGTCGGCGCCAACATGGCGGGCCACACCTCGCATCTCATGCCGGCCTTCGGCGCGGCAATGGCGATCCTGATCCTGGGCGAGCACGCCTACCTCTTTCACGCGATCGGAATCGCGCTGATCCTCGGCGGCGTGTTGCTCTCGACCACGGCCCGCACGGCCGTGAGGAGCGCCGCCTAGCGGGCCGAATTCTTCCGTTGCAGCGTGGCGTCGAACACCAGCTTCGCGGCCGCGATATCCTCGACCGCGATGCCGACCGACTTGAACACAGTCGTGGCCGAGGCCGGGCACGATTTCGTGCCGGCGAAAAGCTCTCCGACCTCCGCCAGGATCTTCGCGCCGGAGAGAATGACGTCGCCGGATTCCTTCAATACCGCTTCACGGGAATCGACCACGAGGACGTTGGCCATGGCCTGGTCATCGAGTTCACGCCATGTCGGTCGTGGCGATCCGACCGCGTTCACATGCGCTCCCGGCTTCAACCATGCACCCGAAAGAATGGGTTCGAGCGCCGCCGTGGCGGTCACGATCACGTCGGCGCCGCGCACCGCCGACTGGGCGTCCATGGCGCGCGCGCCGTGCTCTTGAGCGAAGCGCTTGGCGTGTTCGGGCGTTCGGCTCCATACGCGGACGTCGTCGAACTTGCGCACGTGGGAGAGTGCCTCGAGATGCGCCTTCGCCTGCACGCCGCTGCCGAGCAGCGCCAGGACGTGGGAGTCCGGCGATGCCAGGCGCTTGGTCACGGCCGCCGACACGGCGGCGGTGCGCATTTCGGTGATGAGGCGCCCGTCCATGACCGCGAGCGGCTCCCCCGTTTCCGGCCGGAACAACAGGATCATGGCCATGTGCGTCGGCAGGCCCGAGCCCGCGTTGACCGGATAGAAGCTGACCAGCTTCAGGCCCATGGCGTCCTTTGCTGCCGCCGGCATGACGCCCAGATAGCGCTTGCCCTCCTCGATGGTCAGCATGCTCCGCATCGGTTGCAGCACCTCGCCGACCGAAAATGCGGCAAGCGCCCGCTCCATGGCGGGGATCAATTCGTCCCAGCGCAGCGCCGCGCGGACGTCCGCCTCATCCAATTGCAGCACCAAGGCCGCTTTCCTCCCTTTGCCAAGACAGAATTTGCCAAGACAGATTCCTGGCGCACGTCGGCCAGCAAAGCCTGCCGCTTGATTGATGCGCGAATTGCCGGCCCCCGCAAGGCCCGGACAGGGCGCTGCCGAACTGACCGCCCTTGAGCCTCAAGGGCTTGAACGGGTAGGCTCCTTGCGCAGCGACGGCGGAACCGCCCGCCCTCGCTCTCCAACCATGAGCGCCCGATGCTGGCCCTGATCGACAACTACGACAGCTTCACCTACAACCTCGTGCAATTCCTGGGCGATCTGGGGGCCGAGGCTCGGGTGTGGCGCAACGACGCGATCGAGGTCTCTGAACTGCTCGATATGCGGCCGGACGCGATCGTCCTATCGCCGGGCCCATGCGACCCGGACCGCGCCGGCATCTGCCTTGAACTGATCGGCGAGGCGGCGGGGAAAGTCCCGATCCTCGGCGTATGTCTCGGTCATCAAGCTATCGGCCAAGCGTTCGGCGGCAAGGTCGTGCGGGCACCAAAGCCGATGCACGGCAAGACCTCGGCCATCCGTCATCGCGGCAGCGACGTGTTCGCCGGCATCCCCGACGCTTTCCCGGCGACGCGCTATCATTCGCTGACCGTCGCGCCCGAAAGCGTGCCCGATTGCCTCGCGGTCACCGCGGTCACGGACGACGGCGTGATCATGGGGCTGGCGCATAGGACCCTGCCGGTCTGGGGCGTGCAGTTCCATCCGGAAAGCATCGCCACGGAACACGGGCACACATTGCTCGGCAATTTCCTCAAGCTGGCGCAAGGGCGGAACCGATGAGCGCCGACATGGAGGAATTCAAACGCCTGCTCGGGCGGGTCGCCGCGGGCGAGCGCCTCGATATCGAGAGCGCGCGCATGGCGTTCGACATCATGATGTCGGGCAACGCGACGCCCTCGCAGATGGGCGCGTTCCTCATGGCGCTCCGCGTGCGCGGCGAAACCGTGGACGAGATCACCGGCGGCGCCATGACCATGCGCGCGAAAGCCCTGCATGTGGAAGCGCCGCCCAACGCCATGGATATCGTGGGCACGGGCGGCGATGCGGTCGGCACCTGGAATGTTTCGACAGGTACTGCGTTCGTCGTAGCCGGCGCCGGCGTGCCGGTCGCCAAGCACGGCAATCGCGCCGTGTCGTCGAAGAGCGGCGCGGCCGACACGCTTATCGCGCTCGGCGTCAACATCGAATGCGATATGAGCCTGGTGAAGCGCGCAATTTGGGAAGCCAACATCGGCTTCCTACTGGCGCCGCGCCATCACGGCGCCATGCGCCAGGTCGGCCCGACCCGCGTCGAGCTTGGCACCCGCACGATCTTCAACCTGCTCGGCCCGCTGTCGAACCCTTCGGGCGTGAAGCGGCTTTTGGTCGGCACGTACGCGCGGCAATGGGTCGAGCCCATGGCGCACGTGCTGGCCAAGCTCGGCGCCGAACGGGTCTGGGTCATGCACGGCTCGGACGGGCTCGACGAGATCACCACCACGGGTCCGACATTCGTGGCCGAGGTGGAGAACGGCACGGTGCGGACGTTCGAGGTGAAGCCAGAGGACGCCGACTTGCCGCGCTCGAAGCTCGTGGATCTGAAAGGCGCCGACGCGGCGACCAATGCGCTCGCCGTCACCGCCCTGCTCGACGGCCACGCCGGCGCCTTTCGCGATATCGTGCTGTTGAACGCGGCGGCGGCACTCGTGGTGGCGGGGCGCGCCAAGACATTGCGGGACGGCGCAAAACTTGCCGCCGCCTCCATCGATGCGGGTGCAGCGCGAAAAGCCCTTGCCAAGCTGATCGAAATCACCAACACGCCGATGCCGACCGCCTCATGAGCGATGTTCTGGAAAAAATCTGCGCCGACAAGCGCGTCTACATCGAGCGGCGCAAGCGTGCCCGCGCTCTGGTGGCGATCGAGGCCGACGCCAAAGCCGCGCCGCGGCCGCGCGGCTTTCGGCGTGCGCTTGCCGCCGCGACGGCGGCCGGACATTACGGATTGATCGCCGAGATCAAGAAGGCGTCGCCGTCGAAAGGCCTGATTCGCGCCGACTTCGATTCGCCGTCGCTTGCCCGCGCCTACCAGGCCGGCGGGGCGACCTGTTTGTCGGTGCTGACCGACAAGCCCTATTTCCAAGGCGCGGAGGCCGACCTGACGGCAGCGCGCGCAGCGGTCGATCTGCCGGTGCTGCGCAAGGACTTCATGCTCGATCCCTATCAAGTGGTCGATGCGCGCGCCATCGGCGCCGATTGCATCCTGCTCATCATGGCGGCCGTGAGCGATGGCCAAGCGGCCGAGCTGGAGCGGACGGCGCTCGAATGGGGCATGGAC
>DASQHM010000013.1:0-30452 GCA_035632095.1 Candidatus Cybelea sp.
GCAGCGTCGCACGTGTCGGCTCCCAAGCCGCGAGCGGCAGAGCCGGCCAGCAGCGATCGCCGTCGGTCATCCTGGGCCTCCTCCGTTGCTCTCCGGCCTCCGCCGGCGAGCGGTTTACCCGGCCTGATGATCGGCCAGCACCTGCGCCACCACCGAGGTGACGTGCTTGCCGGTCGGAATGTGCAGGAATTCGTTCGGGCCGTGCGCATTGGAATGCGGTCCGAGCACGCCGGTGACGACGAACTGCGCCTTCGGAAAGCGTTCGCCCAGCATGGCCATGAACGGAATGCTGCCGCCTTCGCCCATGAACGCCGGCGGCGCGCCGAAGGCCGATTGCGACGCACGCGCCAGCGACTTCTCCAGCCAAGGCGCCAGCGCCGGCGCGCTCCAGCCCGTGCTGGCGTTCTCGCCGTCGAAGCTCGCGCGCGCGCCGTAGGGCGCATCGCCTTCGAGCAGCTTCTTCACGGTCGAGACCGCCGATGCGGCGTCCAAGGTCGGCGGCAGGCGCAGACTGAGCTTTGCCGCGGTGAACGGCAGCATCACGTTGC
Source organism: Candidatus Cybelea sp. (assembly GCA_035632095.1). Lineage (GTDB taxonomy): Bacteria > Pseudomonadota > Alphaproteobacteria > Ferrovibrionales > Ferrovibrionaceae > DASQHM01. The sequence goes on from DASQHM010000013.1 coordinate 549, forward strand.
CGGCATTCACCGGAGCCGGCAGACCGTCCATTCCGGTGACGGCAAGTTGTGGCCGCCAGGTGCGATTGAGCACCAGTCCCGTCAAGTCCGTGGTCACGGGTGCGACGCCGGGCGCGAACGGGAACTTGTCGTAGACGTCATTGCCGAGCGCCTCGGCCGCGCGCTTGGCTTGCGCCAGCCTCTCCTCCGGCACCTGCACGTAAAGCTCGGGCACGCGGATCGAGCCGGTCGCTTCGTCTTCGAGGCGCGACAGCACTTGCCGCATGATGCGGAAGCTCGACGGCACCACGCCGGATGCATCGCCCGAATGCACGCCTTCTTCCAGCACGCGCACGCTGAGCGTGCCGGAGAGCATGCCGCGAAGCGACGTGGTCACCCAAAGCTGATCGTAATTGCCACAGCCGGAATCGAGACAGATCACCAGCGACGGCTGTCCGATGCGGCCCGACAGATGCTCGACGTAATGCGGCAGGTCGTAACTTCCCGATTCCTCGCAAGCCTCGATCAGAACGATGCAATGCGCATGGGGGATTTGCTGCTCGCGTAACGCGGCGATGGCCGTCAAGGCACCGAACATGGCATAGCCATCGTCGGCGCCGCCGCGCCCGTAAAGCTTGTCGCCCTCGATGCGCGGCTTCCAGGGTCCGAAGCCTTCGGTCCAGCCGACCATTTCCGGCTGCTTGTCCAAATGGCCGTAGAGAAGCGCGCGATCCGCGCTCGCACCCGGAACATCGATCAGGATCACCGGGGTGCGCCCGGGCAACCGGACGACGTCCAAGGTTGCGCCCGGAAATGCGGCGATTTTCTTCCGCGCCCAGCGCTCGAACAGCGCGACGGCATCTTCCATGAAGCCGTGCTTGACCCAATCCGGATCGAAGGCCGGCGACTTGTTCGGAATCTTGATGTACTCGATCAGGGTCGGAACGATCTCGTCGTTCCAGCACCGATCCACGAATCTCGTGAGCTTTGCCGTGTCCATTTGTGCGTCCGTCCGGTTCCGGCATCAGAGTGCGGAATTGCGCGCGTCCATGCAAGCGTGTGCGGCCGTATCGCGCTGATCGCCATTTGACCGAGTTGACGGACCCCAAGGCGCAGCGCTCAATGTTCGCATCGGCGCTGCCGCGAGGGAGGACAGAATGACGATTGAAGCCAGTTTCAAGGGTCGGATCGGCCGCACCGCACAGGAATCCGAGCCCCATTGGCCCGAATTGCCTCGGCCGCGCGACGGCGCGCCGAATATCATCACCATCCTGTTCGACGATACCGGCTTCTCCCACTTCGGCTGCTACGGCTCGACCATAGAAACACCGAACATCGACCGGCTTGCGGCGGGAGGCTTGCGCTACACCAACTTCCACACTACGGCCCTTTGCTCTCCGACCCGCGCGGCGCTGCTCACCGGACGCAACCATCATTCGGTGGGAATGCGCGGCTTGAGCAATTGGAATACCGGCTTCCCGAACTGCACCGGATCGGTTGCTAAGAGCGCGGCCACCATCGCGGAGATGCTGCGGCCGCAAGGCTATTCGACCTTCGCGGTCGGCAAGTGGCACCTGACACCCATGGAGGAAACCTCCGCCGCCGGTCCCTTCGATCAATGGCCGCTCGGCCGCGGCTTCGACCGCTACTACGGCTTCGTGCAGGGCGAGACCGACCAATATGTGCCGGAACTCTATTGCGACAATCATCCGGTGGATCAACCGCGCAGCCCGGAAGAGGGCTATCACCTGACCGAGGACTTGATCGACCGCGCCGTCGGCTTCGTGCGCGACCAAAAGTCGGCCGTGCCCGAGCGGCCGCTCTTTCTCTACCTCTGCTTCGGCGCCACCCACGCACCGCATCAAGCGCCGCCCGAGTTCATCAAGAAATACCGCGGCCGCTTCGATGCCGGCTGGGATGCGGTGCGCCAGGACTGGTTCGAGCGGCAAAAGAAGCTCGGCATCATTCCGCCCGACACGGAGCTCGCGCCGCGCAATCCGGGCGTGAAGCCCTGGGATTCGCTCGGCGCCGAGCAGAAGACATTGGCGCTTCGGCTCCAGGAAGCCTTTGCCGGTTTCCTCGATCATACGGATCACCATCTCGGGCGCCTGTTTGCGTTCCTGAAGGAAATCGGCGAATTCGACAACTCGCTGATCTTCCTCATGTCCGACAACGGCGCATCGCAAGAGGGCGGGCCGATCGGCGTCATCGACAGCATGAAGTACTTCAACGGCGTCGCCGAAAGCCTGGAAGAGAGCATGGCGCGCCTGGACGAGATCGGCGGGCCGCTGTCGCACACCAACTATCCCTGGGGTTGGGCGCAGGTCGGCAATTGCCCGGGCAAGCGCTACAAGCAGAACACTCACGGCGGCGGCGTACGCGATCCGCTGATCGTGCATTGGACCAAGGGCGTGGCCGATCGGGGCGCGATCCGGCATCAATTCCACCACGTCACGGACATCGCGCCGACGGTGCTCGAGGTGGTGGGCATCCCGGCGCCGGCGGCCGTCAACGGCGTGTCGCAGATGCCGGTGCACGGCACCAGCCTGGCCTATACGTTTCCGTCCGAGGCGGGCGCCGCGCGCTCGAAGAAGCAAGCGCAGTATTTCGAGATGTTCGGTCATCGCGGAATCTGGTCCGACGGCTGGAAGGCCGTCGCCTATCACGAGGCCGGAACGCCGTTCGAAAACGACAAGTGGGAGCTCTACCATCTCGACAAGGATTTCTCCGAATGCCACGACCTGGCCGCCGCGCGGCCGGAAAAGCTCAAGGAGATGGTCGAGCTCTGGTGGGCCGAGGCGGGCAAGAACGGCGTCCTGCCGCTGGACGACCGCCGGGCGGAGCTGTGGCGGCCGACGCCGCGCAGCCGCACGCCGCGCAACCGCCGGCGCTACGTGATCTATCCGCCGGTCGGCCACATCAACTCCGACGTGGCGCCGGCCATCGGCAACCGCAGTTTCCTGGTCACCGCCGAAATCGACCGGGCGAAGGCCGACACCGAAGGCTGCATCTTCGCCTATGGGTCGGCCACCAGCGGCCTTGCGCTGTACATCCTCGGCGATCGGCTGGTGTTCGACTACAACCTGTTCCGCACCCACTACAAGGCAAAATCGGATCGTCCCGTGCCGGCCGGCGGCGTGGACGTGGGCGTCGCCTTCGAGCGGCTGGAGAAAACCGGCAGGGCCACGGTATTGATCGGCGGCAAGCCCTGCGGCTCGGTCGAAGTGCCGTTCATCTTTCGCATGATCTCCACCAGTGGCATGGACGTGGCGCGCGATCCGGGCTCCGCCGTGAGCGACGACTATCGCCCCCCGTTCGCTTTCCAGGGCACGATCAGACGGCTCGTATTCGAAGTGCCCGACCGTGGCGCGCGGGCGGAGGCGGCGGCGCGGAAGACCCAAGCCGCCGTCGACATGGCGCGGCAGTAGCGGATTAACCCGTGAGCGGCGAACGCGGCTGCTGCGGACCCGGCGGTATCGCGCGCCCGGACCAAGCGCGCGCATCTCCGTCCACCGCGCGCGGCGCGGATGCGGCCGCGATGGTCGTGATCCCGGGCGGCACGTTCCGCATGGGCTGCGACCGCCGGGAGGGACAGCCGAACGACGGTGAAGGTCCGTCGCGTCTGGTCGAGGTCGGCCCGTTCGCGATGGACGCTCACGCCGTCAGCAACGCGCGCTTTTCCCGTTTCGCCGATGCGACGGGCTATGTCACGCAAGCCGAACGCGCCGGCTGGTCGTTCGTTTTCGCCGGGCTATTGCCGGACGATTTCGCGCCGACGCGCGGGGCGGCGGCGGCGCCGTGGTGGCGTCAGGTCTTCGGCGCCGATTGGCGGCATCCGGAGGGACCGCACTCGGACGTCACCGGCCGCGATGAGCTGCCGGTGCTGCACGTCGCATATGACGATGCGCTGGCGTTCTGCGCCTGGGCTGGAAAGCGCCTGCCCAGGGAAGCGGAGTGGGAACGGGCGGCTCGCGGCGGGCTTGAGGGCAAACGCTTTCCCTGGGGCGACGAGGAGCGGCCGAACGGCGAGCACCGCTGCAACGTGTGGCAGGGCACGTTTCCGGCGGATAACACCGTGGCCGATGGGTATTACGGCCCGGCGCCGGTCGATGTGTTTCCGCCGAACGGCTTCGGCCTCTACAACATGGTGGGAAATGCCTGGGAGTGGTGCGCCGATTGGTTCGCGGAGGATCTTAGAGTCATCCGCGGCGGCAGCTATCTTTGCCACCCGTCGTATTGCTGGCGGTACCGCAACTCGGCGCGCTCGGGCTCGACGCCAGACAGCACCACCGGCCACATGGGCTTCCGCTGCGCCGCCGATAGGGCTTAAGCAATTTCCGCGTTGAGCCTGGCGACGCCGGCGCCGAGCGCGTGCATCTTGGCCAGCGCAATCGCCTCGGGCAGCGGCACCATGCCGCAGTCGGTGCAGCCGATCAGGCGCTGCGGCGCCACGAATGCCAGCGCGCGCCGCAAGCGGTCGGCCACCGCCGCCGCGGTTTCCACATTGCGCGTGCCGACATCGATCACGCCGAGCAGGATATCCTTGCCGCGCGCCGCTTCGATGACGCTTACGTCGACGCCGGACGCGGCGGTTTCGATCGAGATCTGATCGACGCTCGATTTCGCGAGCAGTGGCAATGTGCGGCCGTAATGGCCCCAGTCCCGGTTCTGCGTTTTCCAATCGAGCACGCGCGGCACGCCGTAGCCGTAGCAAATGTGGACCGCGCGCGTGGCCTTGACGTCTCGCATCGCGCGCTCGAGGGTCGCGATGCCCCAATCCTTCACCTGGTCGACGTAGATGTTGAAGCAGGGCTCGTCGAACTGCACCACGTCGGCACCGGCATCGACGAGCGCAATGGCCTCGCGATTGAGCAGCTCGGCAAACATCATGGCAAGGTCGGCGTCCGATCGGCGGCCGGCGACGTCGAGCACGCTGTCCGCCGTCGTCATCGGGCCGGGCAAGGTGACTTTGAGGATTTGCTTGGTGTGGCCTCGGGCAAATCGCACCGCGTCACCCAGGACCGGGCTCCGCCACGCCACCTCGCCCACGATGCGGGCCACGGCCGTCTCTTTCTGGTAGCGGCCGCCGCGCGAGGCCTTGGAGCCGAGCGTTTCGGTATCGATGCCGGTAAGCCCTTCGAGCCAGCCCCAAATGTAGTGGCGGCGCCGCTGCTCGCCGTCGGTGACGATGTGCAAGCCCGCGGCCGCTTGCGCATCGAGCCAATGCACGACCGCCGCATCCTGCGCTGCCGCGAGCGCCGCGCCCGATTCACGCCAAGGTGCGAAGAGCCTTTCGGGCTCGGCCATTGCCGCCGGTTTCGGCAAACTGCCGACGATGCTCGCGCGAATGCCACCCATGATCTGCGATCCGTCATTTCGGGTGCGGTGCCTAACACACATTTACCAAGATGCGGTCCGGTAGGGAATTGTTCATGCGCCGCGGCGTTAATGGAGCCGAAATGCCTCGCGTGGCCTTCGCGGGGCGGAAATGAGCCGCGGCGAAACGAAGGAAACGTTCCGCATGGGTCTCGATCCAAGGCTGCAGCAGTTGCTGGCCTATGCCAATCCGTATGCCGCGTCGCAACCGCTTATGGAGCCGGTCGCTCGGCCGGCCGATTTCGGCGGCCGTGATCCGGCATCGTGTGCCTGGCTGTTCGACCGCGCCGGGCTCCGGCTAGAGCGCGATGAATTCAAAGCCGCGCTCCTGCGCGACGAGGCGCCGATCCCGGCGACGCAGAACCGCGAGGGCTACAACGGCGACGATCATTTCGCCTATTGGGTGTCGGGCTATGTTTCGTACCGAAGCGTATTGGACATCGCCGCGCGCTTCGGCGTCGCATCCGGCCGATACCTCGATTTCGGCGGCTCGACGGGGCGGCTGTTCCGGCATTTTCAATTTCAGTCGCGCGACTGGGAGGTCTGGAGCTGCGATTTCAAGATGAGCTCCGTGCAGTGGAACCTGCGGCATTTCCAGTCCGCCATCAAAGTCTTCCAGAACATGTACTTCCCGTTCCTGCCCATGGAGGACAATTCGGTCTCGTTGCTGACCGCCATGTCGGTCTTCACCCATATCGACGAGACCGAAACCACGTGGCTGCTGGAACTGCGCCGTATTTTGGCGCCCGGGAGCATCGCACTCGTCACGGTGCACGACGAACATACGTGGCAGGTCATGGGCGAGGAGCTGCGAAACAAGATCGCGACATATCGTCCCGACCTCGCGGGTCTGCCTTCGCTGCCCGAAGGCCGTCACGTGTCCAACTGGCGGAGCGACGACCCCTATCGCTGCGACGTCTTTCATTCCAGCGGCTACGTCCGCCGCAATTGGGGCCGGTATTTCGACGTGCTGGACATCGTCCGCGACAGGTTCGGGCACCAGTCGGCGGTCATCCTGCGCAAGCCAGATTGAAAGCGGGTCCGCGCGTCAGCGCGGCACGAGCTTGCGATAGAGGTGCCAAGTGGCGTGTCCGAGCACCGGGATGACGAAGACCAGGCCGAGGAGCAGGGGTATCGAGCCGAGCACCAGGCCGGCGGCGACGATAACGCCCCAGGCGGCCATCGGCACCAGGTTCGCCCATGTGGCGCGAACCGACGTCCATACGGCGGTACCGAGATGCACCTCGCGGTCGAGCAGCATCGGGAAAGAGACGGCGCCGATCGAGAGCACCACGACGGCGAAAATGAAGCCGGCACCGACGCCGACGACGATCATGGCCCAGCCGGCGCTCGTGGTCAGCGCGTCGTGAATGAAGGCCGTGAGCGAGACCGGCGGTTCGGGACCGAGCGTCAGGTCGTAGATCACCTGGGCGGCAAACATCCAAGCGGCGAAGAGGGCCACCAGCAGCAGGCCGAGCGCCAGAATGGCGCCGAACGAAGGCGAGCGCGCCACGCTGAAGGCGTCCTGCCAGCGGGCATCGACGCTCTGTTCGCGGCGCCGGCTCAGTTCATAGAGACCCACCGCCGCCGCCGGTCCGACCAGGGCAAAGCCCGAGGCCAGGGGGAACAAGAGCGGCAACATATCGTTGCCGACCGCGACGCGCGCCAGCACCAGGCCGACGATGGGATAGATGATGCAGAGGAAGATCACGTCCGTCCGGCAGGCGCCGAAATCGGCGAAGCCGCGCGCCAGCGCCTCGCGAAGATCGCCGATGCGGATTCTGCGCACCGCAGGCATCGGCGCATGCAGGTCCTCCGAAATGCCGCTGACGGCGCGCCAGGTCGATCCGACGGCCACGGCCGTCATCTTGAACTGATCGAATGTCCATTCAATGGGGTTGCGGATTGTCACGTTCCATCCTCCCGAACCGTTCGTCCGAGGGGGCCGAGACCTCCGTGGCGAGATGCCCGATCCGGTCATGGGCCACAAGAGAGCCGCGACCTATCGTCGCCGTGAGGATACACCCATTGCCGCGCTATGTCCCGCCGCGAAGGTGACAATCGCAATTGGTTCGGCCGGGTTCCGCAACGCACGGGGGCCGTCTATGATTTGCTCCGACGGTTGCAACGCGAGGGCTTGCCATGGCCGATCCGACCAAGACGGATGTTCTGCTCGACGGCTTGACCTTTCCCGAAGCGCCGCGCTGGCGCGACGGGCGGCTCTGGTTCTCCGACTTCTACTCGCACCGGGTCATGACCGTCGATCCCGGCGGCCGCGCCGAGACCGTGGTCGAAGTGCCGCAACAGCCCTCGGGCCTCGGCTGGCTCCCCGACGGCACCTTGCTCGTCGTTTCCATGCTGGACCGGCGGCTGATGGCCCGGCGCAACGGCCGGCTCGTGACCCACGGCGATCTGTCGGCGTTGGCGACCGGCCCCTGCAACGACATGGTGGTGGATGCCGCCGGGCGCGCCTATGTCGGCAATTTCGGTTTCGACCGCCATCGCGGCGAAGCGCCGCGGAGCGCCTGCATGGCGCGCGTCGACCCGGACGGCCGCGTGTCGCGCGCTGCCGACGACCTCATGTTCCCGAACGGCTCGGTGATCACGCCCGACGGCCGCACGTTGATCGTCGGCGAGACCTTTGCCAGTCGCCTTACCGCGTTCGACATCGCACCAGACGGCAGTCTCTCCAACCGCAGAGTCTTTGCCGAACTCGACGGCGTGTTCCCCGACGGCATTTGCCTCGATGCGGAGGGCGCGATCTGGGTCTCGAACCCGCGCGCGGAGAACATGGTGCGCGTCTTCGAGGGCGGCCGCATTGCCGAGATCATCTACACCGGCACGCGCTTCAGCTTCGCCTGCATGCTGGGCGGCGACGACCGGCGGACCTTGTTCATTCTGACCAACACCGGCAGCGGGCCGGATGCCGCCAAGAAGCGGGACGGGCGCATCGAAACCGTGCGCGTCGACGTACCGGGCGCCGGGTTGCCCTGACCGGCGCGCTAGGTGCCGATCAAGGCGCCGCCGTCGACCGGCAGCTCGACCCCGGTGATGAAATTGGCTTCGTCGGACGCGAGAAACAGCGCCGCGTTGGCCACATCCCATGCGGTCCCCATGCGGCGGCGCAACGGCACGCGCGCATCGCGCATGGCCGCGACCTCGGCGCGGCTCTTGCCGGTGACGCGGGCGCGGGTGTCGACCGCCATGGGCGTGTCCATCAATCCGGGCAGGATCACGTTGGCGCGGACGCCGAATTCCGCATTCTGAATGGCGATCTGCTTGGTGTAGACGACCATGGCTGCCTTGCTGGCCTTGTACGCCACCAGCGGGTAGTTCTCCCACGCGGCGGCTGACGAGATGTTGATGATCACGCCGCTGCGCTGTTCGCGCATGATCGGCAGCACATGCTTGCAGGCCATGACGGTGCCGCGCAGGTTGATCGCCATCACGCGGTCGAAGGCTTCCTCGGTGATCTCCAGCGGATTGGCATCGCCGCCGGCGATGCTGACGCCGACGTTGTTGTGCAGGATGTCGATGCGTCCCCAGCGCCGGTGCGCCGCATCGACCGCGGCGCGCAACGTCGCTTCCTTGGTGACATCGGCCTGGAAGGCGAGACATTCGCCGCCGTCCTTGGCCGCCATGGCCGCGGTTTCCTCGGCCGAACCGAGATCGCGGTCGACGGCCAGCACGCGGGCGCCTTCTTGCGCGAAACGGAGCGCCGTGGCCCGCCCATTGCCCATGCCGGTCCCGGGGCCTTGCCCCGCGCCGACGACGATGGCGATCTTGCCTTTCAGCCGCATGATTTGCCTCCGTGCCGCTCAGATCTTTGGAAGAGGAAATTCGTGCAGATAGTGCATGTAGTCGTCCTCCACGTCGATCTGCAGCGATGCCAGCAACCGGACGACACCGTTGTAAAAAGCGATGGTGATGATCAAGTCCGTCACGCACTCCTCGTTAAGGGTCTTGCGCAGCTCGGCGAACGTCGCATCCGACACGGCCATATCGTGCGTCATCTCCCGCGCCGCGCGCAGCACGGCTTTGGCCGGGGCGTCGAGCTTGGCCGGGCGGCCGGCGGTGTCGTCGATCAGGGCGCGCAGATCGTCGTCGGTCACGCCGAAATCGCGGCCGATCTTGATGTGGTGCGAGTATTCATAGGGCGAGCGGGCGGAATAGCCGACCTGCAGGATCGCAAGCTCGCGCAACCGCGGGTCCAGCCGCGACTTGTTGCGGATGAAGCCGCCGAGCGTGCTGAACGCGCGCGCGCCGTTCGGACTGTGCACGAGCGCGCGGAATAGGTTGATGTTTCGCGCCAGCAGATCCTGGTTTTCCGGCGCCAGGTCCGAGCGGTTGAGATAGGGCAGACGCGCCATTTCGTGCTCCGAGGGGTTCGACGGACTAGTGGCCTTGGGATTCGCGCGAGGGGCCGACCAAGGTCGCGCCGCCGTCGACGACAAGCGTCTGGCCGGTGACGTATCGCGCGCAATCGGAAAGGAGAAATCGCACCGCCTGCCCGATGTCCCATCCGGTACCTTCGATGCCGAGCACGGACGCGCGCCGGCGCTGCTCGCGCGCCGCGGGCGACATGCCGGGCGCGTAGACCATGGGCGTGAACACCGGCCCCGGCGCCACGCAATTGACGCGGATGTGATCCGGGCCGTGGTCGACCGCCATGGCGCGCGTGAGCGCGATCACGGCGCCCTTGGACACGGAATAAGCCGTGAGGCCGCGCGGCCGCAGCGCGGATATGGACGAGACATTGACGATGGCGCCGCCGCTCGCGGTCTCGATCATGGCCGGCACGGCATGCTTCGACATGAGGAACATGCTCTCCACATTGACCTGCATGACCCGCCGCCATACTTCGGGTTTCTCGGCGACCACGCTGCCGCGGCTGCCGATGCCCACGTTGTTGTCGAGGCAATCGAGCCGGCCGAAGCGCTTGAGGGCCGCCGCGACCACGCCGCGGCATTGCTCCTCGTCGGTCACGTCGGCGGCCATGGCGGCCGCCGTGCCGTTCTCGGCCGCGATCATGGCGGCGGTGCGTTCGGCCAGGGCAATGTCGCGATCCACCACGAGCACCTTGGCGCCGGCGCGGGCCAGCAAGATGGCTGCGGCTCTGCCGTTGCCGATCCCGTCGCCGGCCGCGCCGCCTCCGGTGACCACTACGACTTTGCCGGCAAGGCCCCAATCGTCCGATGCGCGTTCCGCGTCAGTCATGGCGTTCCCTCCGAGGCAGCGACCGCCCGAGTATACATGGCGGCGGCCTTCGATCCGCCCTAACTCTCGCGCGGTGGCGCTGGACTAGGCGAGCGCGAACCATCACACTCGGCCGCGGTTGCCGCCGCCCCTGCGATTCGCGCATGAGGAGTGTCTTGGCAACCCGGTTTGTCGTCGGGTGGGGTGATGACAACGGAGACGCCGGTCCGAGACGCAGTCGGCCAGCAGCCGAGAACCGACCTGCCGCTCGCCGTCGATATGGACGGGACACTGCTCAAGACCGATTCTCTGCACGAGGGCCTGGTCCGGCTGGTATTGCGCGATTGGGCATCCCTGTTCCGCCTGCCGGGCTGGCTGTTGCGCGGCAGGGCTTATTTCAAGCGCCAAATCGCGACCCGCGCCGCACCCGATCCGAAGCTCTTGTGCTACAACGAGCGCCTCGTCGCCTATCTGAGCGATCAACGCCGCCGCGGCCGCAAGCTCGTGCTGGCGACGGCGGCGGATCGAAGCATCGCCGAGTCCGTCGCCCGCCATATCGGCCTGTTCGACGAGGTGTTGGCGTCCGACGGAACCCGCAACCTGCGCGGCAAGACCAAGGCGGACGCCTTGGTGCAGCGTTTCGGCCAGGGCAAGTTCGCCTACGCCGGCAACGATTCCACCGACCTGCCGGTATGGCGCGTCGCGGGCGCGGCCGTCGTCGTGTCGGCTTCGAACGGCGTGCGACGCGCGGCGGCTGCCGCGACCCAGGTCGAATCGGAGATTCCGGGAACGCGATCGCAGGTCTCCGCGTTTCTCAAGGCCATCCGTTCGTACCAATGGATGAAAAACCTGCTGGTCTTCGTGCCCATCGTGACGGCGCATGCCACCGGCGAGCTGGACGCCTGGACGCACGCCGGTCTCTTGTTCTTCGGATTTTGCCTGGTCGCGTCGGCCATCTACCTGATCAACGATATCACCGACATCGAGGCGGACCGACAGCATCCGCGGAAATCAAAGCGTCCGTTCGCCAGCGGCGATTTGCCGATCATCACCGGACTCGCTCTCGCGCCGGTGATGTTTGCGGCCGGATTGGTGCTCGGCTGGTTCAGCGGTGCCGTGTGGGTGCTACTGATCTACACCGCGATTTCGCTCGCGTACACGGTCAAGCTCAAGGAAATGCCGCTCATCGACGTTTTCGCATTGGCGAGCCTCTATACGGTCCGCCTGTTCGGCGGCGGCGAGGCAGCCGGGCATCGGGTGTCGCTTTGGCTGCTGGGATTTTCGAGTTTCTTGTTCTTGAGTCTGGCTTTCGTCAAGCGCGTAGCCGAACTTAGGCGGCTGGGCGAGCAAGACGCGAAACGAACGACGCGCCGCGAATACTACGTGGAAGACTTGCGGATCCTCGAGACCATGGGCTGCGCGGCGAGCTTCGTGTCGGCAATGGTGTTGGCGCTCTACGTGCAAAGCGACGCGGTGTCCAGAGTCTATAAGCACCCGGAAGCGCTGTGGGCCATCGTGCCGCTCATGCTGTTCTGGCAGTGCCGCTTATGGCTCTCCACGGCGCGCGGCTACATGCTCGACGATCCCATCGTCTATGCCGGCCGCGACTGGGTCTCATGGGCAGTCGGCGCAAGCCTGCTCGCGATTCTGCTCTTGGCTCGCGCGGGCATCTAGGCACTTCCCAGGGACGTAAAACCCATGAACGCGACGATCCTCGCTCTCATCCTTGCCAGCGTGACGTGCTCCGCGATCGCGCAGATTTCGCTGAAGTTCGGCATGTCCGGCGCCCGCATGCAATCGGCCATCGCAACGCATGATGGGTGGCGAATCGCGATCTCGGCGGCGACCGATCCGGCCGTCGTCGGCGGTCTGGCGCTCTATGCCCTGGGGGCGGTCGTCTGGCTTGCCGTGCTCGCCCGGGTCGAAGTCTCGCAGGCCTATCCGTTTGTCGGGCTCGGGTTCCTGTTCACCATGGCGCTTGGCATGATCTTGCTCGGGGATGCCGTAAATGCGTTGCGCATTTGCGGGACGCTTCTCGTTGTCGCCGGCGTCTATCTGGTCGCGGTCAGCGGTTGATCTTGAACAGGCGGCCCCGGTGGTTTCGGGTTTCGCCGATCAAGAGATAGTTCGCCGGCAGCCGCAGCGACGCACGTTCATCGTCGATCAGCAAAAGGTAGTCCTCGCCGCTTCTTTCGACCCTGGTCAAATAGTCGTTCAACCGCTCCTGGGCGTCGCTCATCCCGTTCGTTTCCGGCGCATAGACCACGGGCGAACGAAAAGCGCGGGAGGCATAGGGCGGCGTATAGCGGATGGGCGAGGCCGCGTCTGTCGGGTAGACGTAGAGGTTGGGCACGAACGCCGATCTCTCCATGACGAAGAGTCCGACAACCTCGTGGAAGGGCGGAAAAGTCATGTATTGCTGCGTCCGGATGACGGTCGCGCCGGCGACTTTGGCGCCTCGCTCGACTTTCTTGGTGAGATCGACGAGGTCTGCGAACATCGGCTCGGAGGACTGCCATTCGGCGTTGAGATGGACGAATTGAGCAAACATCGCCGCGGCGAGCAGGCCCCATTGCAGCCTCCGCATGCCCGCGGTCTGTGCCGACCAATCGACACTCAATACCGCTAGAAACACCATCGGAATGATCAGGCGGCGGTCGGCGCCGTAGCTGGTCAGCAGAATGTCAGGCATGACCAGGTACAAGATCGCAAAGAGCACGAGTGCCGCCAGGAAATCCTTGCGCAAGGTCAGATAGCCGCGGCGCCAGGCGATCAGCGGCACTGCGAAGCACACACCGACGATGGCCGCTTCGATGAGCGGGTCGTATCCCGGAAATACGACGATCGGACCCGCGATCTTGTCCTTGAGCGGCCGCCATTCGACCGAATTGATGGCGACGATGGTCGGACTGACCAAGAAAAAGAGAAACGCCGCGGGCCAAAGGTGGAAGAACGCAACGGCGCCGCGCGAGAACAACTTCCGCCACGAGAACGCGGAAAACACCTGGATCATCTCGTATCCCAGGACGCCGGTGGCGTATGCGCCGAAGGCATAAAGGTGGCCGAGATAGATGACGACGGCCGCGATCGCGCCCAAGAAGAGGCGAAGCAGAGGCCGGTCGCGGCAGGCCACCCAGATCGCCAAACCGGCCAGCATCAGGCCCAGGCTGAACAGGAAGCCGTGGAAGCCTTCGATGAAATAGCGGTTCACGACGAACACGACCGCGGTCATCGCGGCAAAGGAGATGCGTCCGTGCAGCGCGCGGTGCAGCGCCACGGACCCGAGCATTACGCTGGCGAAGGTCGCGATCACCAGGATGTGACCGGTCACGTACATGCCGAAGACCGGCATCAAGAAATAGGCCACGGCATCGAGCGCCAGATTGGGCTGAAAATGCCAGAACAACGTGTAGTACTTGGCGAGATCGACATCGTTCTTGAGATGCGATTCGATGAAGATACGCGCCATGTGGTTCGGATAATCCGCGACCGGCGGGATTGAGACGGAGAACACCAGCCACGCCATCGCGGCGAGGAACAGCGCGACGGCGATTGCGACGTCACGAACGTCGGTCCCGCGAGTCGCCGCGGAGATCGCGCTATCCGAGCCTTTCATGCTTGTCGCCTTCCAGTGCCCTACGCAGCGACAGCGCAGCGCCTTGACGGCGGCGCCCTTCAGCGCGGCATCGTATCGTCCCTGCGTTGCAGCCGGAAGTCGATTAACATGCTTAACGTTTGATTTCGGCGCGTTGCGTGATTTATCGCGCAAGATCATGCTTAACGCGCCGCCGCGTGACCTCATCGACCTAGGCCGGAGGGAGCGGCAGCGTCGATCGGGAGGACATCCAATGGCCGATATGCGAATCCTTAGCGCATTTGCCTTAGCCGCGGCCATTGGCCTTGCGCCGTTAACGCAAGCGCAGGAATCGCGGCCGCAATCGACGCGCATGCCGCAAATCGGCGACCCGCCCGAGGCGCATGACATGCGCCTGGTCGGTTGGAACGATTTGCAAGGGCGCAGCGCCTATCAGCCGACGATCCATCGTCAGGGCGAGCGCTGGATCGCTTATATCGGACACCACGGCGGCACCGACGCGGTGCCGAACCCGCGCAATCCGCTGACCGGCCGCGACGAGCCGAGCGGAACGTCGCTCGTCGATGTGACGGACCCGACTCATCCGCGCTACCTCGCGCATATTCCGGGCGAGCCCGGCACCTACGAGGCGGGCGGCGCACAAATGGTTCGCGTCTGCGACGGCGCGACATTACCCAGTGGCGACAAGTCCGCCGTCTATATGCTGCGCACCTTCGGCAATTCGGCCCATGAGATCTGGAATGCCGCCGACCCTGAGCATCCGAAGCTGGTGACGCGCCTGGGAGGCCTTGCGGGCACCCATAAGAACTGGTGGGAATGCAATACCGGCATCGCCTACCTGGTATCGGGCGTCCCCGGCTGGCGCGTGCACCGCATGACCCAGGTTTATGATCTCTCGGATCCGGCGCATCCGCGTCACATCAGGGACTTCGGCTTGCCGAATCATGCGCCGGGCGCGTCTGGTCCGGTCGAGACGGAACTGCATGGCGCGATCTCGCTCGGGCCGGCGGGCAATCGAATTTACTTCGGCTACGGCACCGCCAAGGGCGGTATCGTCGAGATCGTCGACCGCCAGAAGCTCGTGCAGGGCCCGAAGGAGCCGACGGAAGGCAACCTGCGTCTTCCGCAAGTCGGACTGCTGTATCTCTCGCCGCTCAACGGCGCGCATACGGCGTTTCCCATGCCGAAGATGCCGATCGCCGAATTCGCCCGGAACTCGGCGGGACAAACGCGCGATATCGTGATGATCGTCGATGAGTCGCTCGCCAACGAATGCCGCGAACCGCGCCAAATGGTTTGGTTCGCGGATGTCACGGCCGAGGATCATCCCATGGTGATTTCGAACTGGACCGTTCCCGAAGCGAGCGGAAACTTCTGCGAGCGCGGCGGACGCTTCGGCTCGCATTCCTCGAACGAGAGCTTTGCGCCGGTATTCTACGAGAAACTGGTCTTCATCAGCTTCTTCAATGCCGGCGTGCGTGCCCTCGACGTGCGCGACCCCTATCACCCGCGCGAAGCCGGCTACTTCATTCCCGCCGTCACGCAAATCACCGACAAGCGCTGCGTCGACGTCGACGGACGGCAGCGTTGCAAGGTGGCGATCCAGACGAACAACGTCGAGGTCGACGAACGGGGCTACATCTACATTGTCGATCGTGCCAATACCGGCCTGCACATCCTCGAGCTGACCGGCGAAGCGCGAAAGATCGCCGGATTGCCGTAAAGCGGCGGCTACGCCGGCTCGGACGCGGCTCGGCGGAGCGCCACCATCAAGCCCCCGATATTGGGCAAGTGCGGCTCTTCCGCATCGAGAACGATGCGGAAGGCGCGCCGCTTCAGCGCCGCCACGTCGACGCCGCAGGCGGCAAGGTCGATGCCGCAGGAATCGCAAACGATGTCGATCAGGCGATCGACGGCATGGAGGCGGCCCAGCAGGTAGTCGTTTTCCCGGTAGGCGCGCGAGAAGAAGGCGCCGAAATGCGCCAGGTTGGTTCCTTTGAGGGCACTGTTGCCGTTGCCGTTGGCAAATGTATGGGAGTCTTCGGGGCTGATGCGGTCGATGCGGATTTCGTCGAATTCGCCCACGTCGCGCCAGTTGGTGACCGAAAACGTCATCAGGTCCCAGAAGGGAAACCCGAGATAGTTGATCACCACTTCCCGCCGGATGTCGGCGCGCCAATCGTCGGGCTTCATGGACGCGAGGAGCTGGTCGATGTCGTGCGTCGCGGCGTCGAGATTGATTTCCGCCGCCATGCGCCGGATCAGCCGATCGATCGCGGCGCCATGGGTCTCGACGAAGCTCACGGCATAGGCGCCGATATGCTTCGCCTGCTCGGCCGTGACCGGGTCTGCAAACAGCGAGCGGGCAAGGGTGCGCGTTTCGGCGCTGAAGGCCCTGGGGCGTTCCCGTTGACGGAGCGAATCCAGGCAGTCGTAGAACGAACGTTTCAGCCGATTGATCAGCGTCGCGATCTGAACGTCGGCCGCCGGCATTTCGAAGATCTGATAAAGGCGATTTTGACCTTGGATCAGGAAGCTCAGGCGGCGCTTGCGAAAGCCCACGTCGAATTCGAGCAGGAAGCGCACCCATGCCGGCAGCGACTTTTCCGCCGCCGCAGCCTCGCGATAAAGCGCGTGTCCTTCCGAATCGCCGCGGAACGAAATGCCCCGCGCATGGCCCCAGGCGTCGACCACCTCGGAGATGGCGCGCGCGGACAGCGAACGCTCGGAGCCGCCGCACATCTGCAGGATCAACTGGCTGACGAACGAGCGGACCGCCGTCAGCTTGAGGCGCACATAGCCCTCGTAAGCGAACCCGGCATTCTCGGCCACGCGCGCGTTCACGGTCTCGCGCCACCTGCCGATCTGCTCCGCGTCCACCAGCTTATCGAGCGCGTCTCCGGTGGTGTTCTTGACCAATTGCGAGATTTGCGGCCGTGCCGAATCGACAATCGACTTCAGCTGCCGAACCCGCTCGTTGTAGCCGACCACCCAGCCGAGCTCCTCGGCGATCGGCTCGTTGCGCGGTATGTCCGAGAGCGCGCCTTTCAGCGTTACGAAGAAGCCCGGCGTCTGGCCGGTGGCGGGCGGAGGCGGCTGTCGCGGGTCCGGATCGATATAGACCAGGCGGCGATCCACTTCGCGGTAGGCCGGCCGCCCGCGGATCGACCGGATCGCCTCGGCGAACGGCTTGTTGTTCAAGACGCTGCCATCGATGAACGAGGTCGCCGTCGGATCGGCGCCGGCTTGCGCGTAGCGATCGAAATTGCGCCGCAGGAATTGCGCCCGCGCCGGCCACTGCAGGTTCCTCTGCACCAGTAGACGATCCACTTCGCCGATTTGCGCCGGCGGAAAGGCGCCCGGGAACGACGAGGTCGCCCGCGCGGCGAACGCCAGCGCCGGGCCGTTTTCCAGTTCGAAGTCGGATTCGACCTCGCCGCTCGGCCAGCGGCGATAGTGAAACTGCAGAATGTGGCGATGCTCGCGTTCGCGGATGACCGGCGGATCGTGAATCTGGATGAGCTGCTGGTAGCCGAAATAGTCGGTGACGGTGACGAAAAGATCGAGCCGTTGCCCGGTCGGCAAGAGCGATGCGGCGCTCGAGCGCGGCTTGCCCATGCTGTAAACGCCGTCGAGCATAAGCTCGCTCATGCGCATGCCGTCGAACGGCGGGCGGAACCAGCGCGAGCGGACGAACAACGACAGTTTCCGCCGCACTTCGGCGTCTTGGGTCGCTTCCAGGATTCGCGTTCGCCCAACGCCCCAGATCACCGGTTTGAGAAACCATTTGCTCCAGGCATTGGCCTTGCGTTCCGGCGCGAGCAATTCCGTGACGTCCGCTTCCTGCAGCCAGAGGTCGCGAAGCTTGCCCATGGGCAGATCGTGGGCGATGGCGCGCGCCAGCATCACGCCATTGATGCCGCCGGCCGAAGCGCCGGCCACGATGTCGACGATCGCGCGCAACTCGATCTTGCGGCCGATCTCGCGCAGCAATTCGAAATAGACCGGTTCGGTATCATATTCGGCGTCGTTCGCATCGTGCGAATCGAAGTAGGCGGCTTTGGTCCGCGCCGTGCGGTCGGTGATGGCGTGCAGCGCATTCGACGCGCGGACGAGCTTCAGAATCTCCTTGCTGATGCCGTGGATGTACACTGCCAGCGATACGCCGCCGAAAAAGACGAGCGCCAGCCGAAGCTCCTTCTCGCGCATGCCGAATCGGCCCCTCCAAGACCGCAGCCTCGGGGAGCCTATACCGGCGCAAGGCTCGCGTCTGCCCGCCGCGATGGCTTAGGCGTCCGGCGAACGCCACCAGCGCCGACAGGCTGGGGAAGGGCAAATCGACCGGCTCCACGCAGGAAAATACGCACCCGCCCGTGTACCATTGGTTGAAATCGGCTCAATTGGTGACACGCTTTGCCTCCAAGGTGCGATCCGAGGGGTAGGCGTGGTTGCCTGTTGTTGTGTGGTATGACTGACTTTCTTGGCTTTATCTTCCGTGACCGGTGACGGCAGTGACGCCGCATGAATGACTTGAACCATCGTGGGCGGGACCGCGACACCCGCACGTCCTGGCAGGAGCCGCCGGCGCGCTCGCCGCTTTGGCGGCGCATCGCCTGGGGCTTGGCTGCCGTGCTGGTCGCCGGCGGCATCGCCTGGTGGATTCACAGTCGCCCGCAGCAACAACCCGCGGCGGGACGGATCAACGCCGGGAGCGCCATGCCGGTCGTCGCCGCGACGGCCGAAAAAGGCGACATCGCCGTTATCGTCGGAGCGCTCGGCACCGTCACGCCCATGGCCGTGGTGACGGTGCGCACGCAAATCAGCGGCCAGCTTATCAAGGTCGATTTCAAAGAGGGGCAAACCGTCGCCAAGGGCGATGAACTGGCCGAGATCGACTCGCGTCCGTACGAGCATGCTCTTGCCCAGGCGCAAGGCCAGCTGCTGAAGGATCAGGCGCTGCTGAAGAACGCCGAGCTCGATTGGACTCGCTACCGGACCCTTGCGGCGCAAGACTCGATCGCCAAGCAGCAGGTCGATACCCAAGAGTATCTCGTGCGCCAATACCAGGGCGCCGTCGCGACCGACCAGGCGCTGGTCGACAATGCGAAACTCAACATCGCCTACTGTCATATCGTGGCGCCGGTCAGCGGCCGCGTCGGGTTGCGCCAGGTCGATCCCGGCAACTACGTGCAGGCGAACGATGCGAACGGCATCGTGGTCATCGCGCAGGTACAGCCGATTTCCGTGATCTTTACCATCGCGGAAGACGAAGTGCCTGCCGTGATGAAGCGGCTGAACGCGAACGCCTCGCTTCCCGTCACCGCCTTCAACCGCGCGGGCACGACCCAACTCGCCGTCGGCAAGCTGGAAACGCTGGACAATCAGATCGACACCACCACGGGTACGGTCAAGCTGCGCGCCACATTCGACAACAAAGACCAGGTCTTGTTTCCCAACCAATTCGTCAACGTGCAGCTTCAGGTCGATGTGCTGCATGACGCGACCGTCGTTCCGACGGCAGCCATTCAGCGCGGCGCGCCGGGCACGTTCGTCTATCTGGTGAATGCCGACGACACCGTCGCGGTTCGCACGGTCAAGCTCGGACCAACGGAGAGCGAACGCGTGGCGATCCGAAGTGGCTTGACGCCGGGCGACCGGGTCGTGGTGGACGGCGCCGACAAGCTAAAGGACGGCGCGAAGATCACGTCGCGCGCCGCGGCGTCGCCGGGCGGCGACACCGGCTCCGATGCGGTGCCGTCCAGCCGTGCCAAGCGCAACAGCGGCGCACCGGGAACTGCCGCGCCGGCGCAACCGGGGCAACCGGCCCAGCCGGCGCAATAGGAGATGGCGGCATGAACCCTTGCCGCCCGTTCATCGAGCGGCCGGTCGCGACATCGCTCCTCATGGTTGCGATCATGATGGTGGGCTTGGTCGCCTTCCGCTTTCTGCCGATCGCGGCATTGCCGCAGGTGGATTATCCGACCATCCAAGTACAGACCTTCTATCCGGGCGCCAGCCCCGATGTGATGACGTCGTCGGTGACCGCGCCGTTGGAACGGCAATTCGGCGAAATGCCGAGCCTCATTCAGATGGCGTCGAGCTCCTCCGGCGGCGCCTCGGTGATCACGCTGCAATTCGGCTTGAATTTGAGCCTGGATATCGCCGAGCAGGAGGTCCAGGCCGCCATCAACGCCGCCGGCAATCTGTTGCCTGCCGATCTGCCCGCGCCGCCCATCTATGCCAAGGTCAATCCCGCCGACGCGCCGATCCTGACGCTGGCTTTGACCTCCAAGACCCTGCCGTTGCCGCAGATCGAGGATCTGGCGGAGACGCGGCTGGCGCAGAAGATCTCGCAACTTCCGGGCGTCGGCCTGGTAAGCATCAACGGCGGCCAGCGCCCAGCCGTGCGCATTCAGGCAGACCCGCGCAAGCTCGCGGCCTACGGTCTGAACATCGACGACCTGCGGACCACAATCAGCACGGCCAACGTCAATACGCCCAAAGGCAATTTCGACGGCCCGAGCCGCGCCTACACCATCAACGCCAACGATCAGCTCACCGATCCCAAGGATTATCAGAACCTCGTCATAGCCTATCGCGCCGGTGCGCCGGTGCGGCTGTCGGACGTGGCGAGCGTCGTCGGCGGCGCGGAGAACGACCGGTTGGTTGCGTGGATGAACCTGGAACCCGCCGTCGTGATGAACGTACAGCGCCAGCCGGGCGCGAACGTGATCCAGGTGGTGGATTCCATCAAGGCATTATTGCCGCAACTCCAGGCCGCCCTTCCGCCGACCGTCGACGTCAAGGTCCTGTCGGACCGCACAGTCACGATCCGCGCATCGGTCGCCGACGTCGAATTCGAACTGACCCTCGCGGTCATTCTGGTCGTTGCGGTGATCTTCCTGTTTCTCCGGAGCGCGCGGGCGACGCTGATCCCGAGCCTCTCCGTGCCGCTGTCGCTGGTCGGCACCTTCGCCGCCATGTACCTGCTGGGGTTCAGCCTCAACAATCTGTCCTTGATGGCGCTGACGATCGCCTCGGGTTTCGTGGTCGACGACGCCATCGTGATGATCGAGAACATCTCGCGCTATATCGAAGAAGGCGATTCACCGCTGGTCGCGGCTCTGAAAGGGTCCGGGCAGGTCGGTTTCACCATCATTTCGCTCACCGTTTCGCTGATTGCCGTGCTGATTCCGCTGCTCTTCATGGGCGACGTCGTGGGGCGGTTGTTTCGCGAATTCGCCGTGACACTGGCCGTGACCATCCTGATTTCCGCAGTCGTGTCGCTGACCCTCGTGCCCATGGCCTGCGCCAAGCTGCTGCGCCGCAGGTCGGAGACGCGCGAGAGCGGCCTGCAGCGCTGGAGCCGGGAATCCTTCGATGGCCTGATCCGCGTCTACGCTCGCGCGCTCGACTGGGTATTGGACCGGCAGGCGGCGACGCTGATCGTTGCGGCCGTCACCGTGGCGCTGACGGTCGTTCTCTATGTCTACATTCCGAAGGGCTTTTTTCCGGTCCAGGATACCGGTCTGATCCAGGGCATCTCGGAAGCGGACCAATCGGTCTCCTATGCCGCCATGTCTGAACGCCAGCAAGCGCTTGCGGCGGCGATCCTGAAGGATCCCGACGTCGAGAGCCTCTCGTCCTTCATCGGCGTGGACGGAACCAATACGACGCTGAACAGCGGCCGGCTGCTCATCAGCCTCAGGCCGCATGACCTGCGCAGCGCCGATGTTTCGCAGATCATCCAGCGCCTCAAGCAGGAAATCGCCGGCGTCGCCGGCATAACGCTGTTCATGCAGCCGGTGCAGGACCTTACCATCGACGCCACGGTCAGCCGGACGCAGTATCAGTTCGTCCTGGAAGACGCCAATCCGGACGAGCTGGCCGCATGGGCACCGCGGCTGGTGGAGCGCATGAGCCAGCGGCCGGAATTGGCCGATGTGGCGAGCGATCAAGAGAACCTGGGCCTCGCCGCCTATATCACGATCGACCGGGATACCGCGGCACGGTTCGGCATTTCGCCGGCGACCGTCGACAACGCGCTTTACGACGCATTCGGGCAACGGATCGTTTCCACGATCTACACGCAATCCAACCAGTATCGCGTGATTCTGGAGGTCGATCCGACATTCCGCGCGAACCTGGATTCGCTGAACGCCATTTACCTGCCGTCCAACACCGGCGGGCAGGTGCCGCTCACGGCGATCGCGCACATCACCCAGGAGTCTGCGCCGCTGAAGATCGATCACCTCGGTCAATTCCCGGCAACGACCGTTTCGTTCAATCTGGCGCCCGGCGTGTCGCTCGGCGAGGCGGTGGCGGCCATCAAGAGCGTGCAGCAGGACCTGGCCATGCCACTCAGCGTCATCAGCAACTTCCAGGGCGCGACCTCCGCGTTTCAAGCGGCGCTGCAAAACGAACTGCTGCTGATCCTGGCGGCGCTGGTGACGGTCTATATCGTGCTTGGCGTTCTGTACGAGAGCTTCGTGCACCCGGTGACCATTCTCTCGACCTTGCCGTCGGCTGGGATCGGCGCGCTGCTGGCGCTCATCCTTGCGCGGAGTGAGCTCACCATCATCGCCATCATTGGCATCGTGCTGCTGATCGGCATCGTCAAGAAAAACGCGATCATGATGATCGATTTCGCGCTGGACGCGGAGCGTCACGAAGGCAAGTCGCCGCGCGAGGCGATATTCCAGGCCTGCCAGCTCCGATTTCGCCCCATCCTGATGACCACGATGGCGGCCCTGCTCGGCGCCCTGCCGCTCATGGTCGGCACGGGCACCGGATCGGAACTCCGCCATCCGCTCGGCTTGACCGTCGTAGGCGGGCTGATCGTCAGCCAGATGCTCACCTTGTTCACCACGCCGGTGATCTATCTCGCCTTCGAGCGGCTTGCGGTATGGCTCGGCCTCAGGACAGGCGGCGCCGTCGGCGAACCGGACTTGCCGGCATGAATCCCTCCGGCGCCTTCATCCGCCGCCCGGTGGCGACGACGCTGTTGACCTTCGGCGTGGCGTTGGCGGGCGCCGTCGCCTTCTTCCAATTGCCGGTCTCGCCGCTGCCGCAAGTCGATTTCCCGACCATCTCGGTTCAGGCGCAGTTGCCGGGCGCCAGCCCCGACGTGGTGGCGAGCAGCGTGGCGACGCCGCTCGAGCGGCATCTCGGCCAGATCGCCGACGTGACCGAGATGACCTCGTCGAGCACGGTCGGCTCGACCCGCATCACCCTGCAGTTCGGCCTCAATCGCGACATCGACGGCGCGGCGCGCGACGTGCAGGCGGCCATCAACGCGGCGCGTGTCGATTTGCCGGCCAGCCTGCGCACCAATCCCTCCTACCACAAATTCAATCCGGCGGACGCGCCGATCCTGATTTTGACGCTGACGTCGACAACATTGAGCCAGGGGCAGATCTACGACGCCGCGACCACGGTGCTGGAACAGAAACTGTCGCAAATTGAGGGCATCGGGCAGGTCAATCTCGGCGGCAGTTCGCTGCCGGCAGTCCGCGTCGAACTCAACCCGCAAGCCCTGTTCAAATACGGCATCGGCCTTGAGGACGTGCGCGCGGCGCTGTCAGCGGCGAACGCGCACAGTCCGAAGGGCGCCATCGAAGAAAGCGCGCGCCGCTACCAGATCTACACCAACGACCAGGCGCATGTGGCAGACGAATACCGTTCGCTGGTGATTGGCTACCGCCACGGCGCGGTGGTGCGGCTGTCGGACATCGCGCAAGTCGTTGATTCGGTGGAAAATTTGCGCAACGCCGGCGTCGCCAACGGCAAGCCGTCCGTGCTGGTGATCCTGTACCGCCAGCCCGGCGCCAATATCATCGACACGGTCGACCGGGTGAAGGCGCTGCTGCCGGAGCTGCAAGCTTCCATCCCCAACTCGATCGATATTTCGATTGCGACCGACCGTTCGACCACGATCCGCGCTTCGCTGCATGAAGTGGAGCGGACGCTGCTTATCGCGACGGTTCTGGTGATTCTGGTGGTCTTCTTTTTCCTTCGCAGCACGCGGGCGACCCTGGTGCCGAGCGTCGCCGTGCCGGTCTCGCTGATCGGCACCTTCGGCGTGATGTTCCTGCTGGGCTATAGTCTGGACAATCTCTCCCTGATGGCGCTCACCATCGCGACGGGCTTCGTCGTGGACGACGCGATTGTCGTGCTGGAGAACGTCTCGCGCCACATCGAACAGGGCATGTCGCGCTTCCAAGCTGCGTTGCTCGGCGCGCGCGAGGTCGGCTTCACGGTCGTTTCCATGAGCGTGTCGCTGGTCGCCGTCTTCATCCCGATCATTTTCATGGGCGGCATAATCGGCCGGCTGTTCCGCGAATTCGCCGTCACGTTGTCGGTGGCGGTGCTGGTTTCGCTCGCCGTGTCCTTGACCACGACGCCCATGATGTGCGCCCGGGTGTTGCAGCAGGCGAAGTCGGTCCGCCATGGCCGCATATACCGGACCAGCGAGCGTGCGTTCGACGCGCTGCTCAACGCCTACGATCGAACCCTCTCGGTGGCGCTCCGCCATCCGCGGCTGACCATGCTTGTCCTCGCGGCGACGCTAGTCTTGAATGGCTACCTCTACGTGATCGTGCCGAAGGGCTTTTTTCCGCAGCAAGACACCGGGCGGCTGATCGGCGGCATTCAGGCCGACCAGAGCATCTCGTTTCAAGCCATGCGGCAGAAGCTCGGGCAATTCATTTCCATCGTGCAAAAGGACGCGGCCGTCGACACGGTCGTCGGCTTTACCGGCGGCGGCCAGACCAACTCCGGCTTCGTGTTCATCGCGTTGAAGGCGCTCGCGGACCGGAAAATCTCCGCCGACCAGGTCATCAGACGGTTGCGGCGCGAGCTCGCCCAAGTGCCGGGCGCGACGCTCTTCCTGCAGGCGGTTCAGGACATCCGCGTCGGCGGACGCCAGAGTAACGCACAGTACCAATACACCCTTCAAGGCGACAGCGTGGGCGATCTTTCCACCTGGGTGCCGCGCATCACGCAGGCCATGCAGGGCCTGGCACAGATCACCGATGTCAACAGCGATCAGCAGGAAAAAGGACTGGAGGCGGATCTGCTGATCGACCGGAATACCGCCGCGCGCCTTCACATCAACGCCAGCCAGATCGACAACACCCTCTACGACGCGTTCGGCCAGCGTCAGGTGTCCACCATCTACAATCCGTTGAATCAGTATCATGTGGTGATGGAAGTTGCGCCGCAGTATTGGCAAAGCCCCGACACGTTGAAGCAGATTTACGTCAGCACAGCGGGCGGCTCGCTCGGCGGCGTGCAATCGACCAACGCCATCACCGCTGCGCCACCGAGCACCGCCGGGAAGAGCGCTGCGAATTCGGCTGCGTCGGGCGCCGCGTCGTCGGCCGCGGCCAGCGCAACGGCGGTGCGCAATCTGGCGACCAACTCGATCGGGCGGACGGCCCGCGTCGGCGCATCCACCGGAGCCGCCGTCAGCACCCAGGCCGAGACCATGGTGCCGCTTTCGACTATCGCTTCATTCTCGCCCGGAACGACCCCGCTCGGCGTCAATCACCACGGCATGTTTGTCGCCTCGACGATTTCCTTCAATCTGGCTCCGAATGTTTCGTTGAGCGATGCCGTCGCCGCGATTGATCAGGCCATGATCGCCATCGGCGTGCCCAATTCCATTCAGGGAAGCTTTCAAGGCACGGCGCGCGTGTTCCAGGAATCCATCGCCAACGAGCCGATCCTGATTCTGGCGGCCTTGATCGCGGTCTATATCGTGCTCGGCGTGCTGTATGAGAGCTACGTACATCCCTTGACGATACTTTCCACATTGCCGTCGGCCGGCGTCGGCGCGGTACTGGCGCTGTTGGTCTGCAACATCGAGTTCAGCATCATGGCGCTTATCGGCGTCATTCTCCTGATCGGCATCGTCAAGAAGAACGCGATCATGATCATCGACTTCGCGCTCGACGCCGAACGTGCGCGCAAACTCACGCCGGAGCAGGCCATCTACGAGGCCTGCCTGCTGCGGTTCCGGCCGATCATGATGACCACCATGGCAGCGATGTTGGGCGCCTTGCCGCTCGCCATCGGCGCGGGCGAGGGCGGCGAGCTGCGGCAGCCTCTCGGCATTTCCATCGTCGGCGGATTGATCGTGAGCCAGGCGCTGACGCTCTATACGACGCCGGTGATCTACCTGTATCTCGACCGGTTCCGTCTCTGGGTGCGCGGCGAACGGCGAAAGCCCGGAACGCCGCCCGCAAGTTCGGCACAACCGGCGGGGGGCGCATGAGCAAGTCGCTTCGCAAGCTCTGGCCCTGGAAAACGCGCCGGTTTTGGGCGTTGGCGATGGTGTTGCCGCCGCTGTTCGGATGCGCGGTCGGTCCCGACTATGTGCGGCCGGAAATGCCGGCACCCGGTGCGTTCAAGGAGGCCGGCGAATGGAAGCCGGGCCAGCCGCAAGACGCCGCACCGCGCGGCGATTGGTGGGCGGTCTACGAAGATCCGATCCTGGATGACCTCGAACGCCAGGTCGAGGTCTCGAACCAGAACCTCAAGGCCGCCGAGGCGGCGTTCCGGGCCGCGCAGGCCGTGATCGGCGAGGCGCGCGCCCAATATTTTCCGGTCGTCTCGGCGACCGGATCCGCCACCCGATCCGGCGCGGGCGGCCAGTCCGGCGGCACGTCGAGTTCTTCCAGCTCCGGCCGCGTGCGCACCCAATACAATGTGTCTGCCGCTGCCAGTTGGGAGCTCGACGTTTGGGGCCGCATTCGCCGCACCGTCGAGGCCGATGTCGCCAATGCGCAGGCAAGCGCTGCGGACCTCGCCAGTGCAAAGCTTTCGGCGCAGGCAACGCTCGCCAGCGACTACCTGCAGCTTCGCGTCAACGACGAGCTTCGCCATCTCCTCGAGGAGACGGTGAACGCATTCGCCACAACGCTGGAAATCACGAGCAATCGCTACAACGCCGGCACGGCTGCCAAATCGGACGTGGTCGCGGCGCAAGCGCAGCTCGACGGCACCAGGGCGGCACTGATCAATGTGGGCGTGCAACGCGCGCAGCTCGAACATGCCATCGCCGCGCTGATCGGAAAACCGCCGGCCGAATTCTCGATTGCGCCGGAGCCCTTCGCCATTCGGGTACCGCGCACGCCGCCCGGGTTGCCGTCGGAGCTGCTTGAACGCCGGCCCGATATCGCCGCCAGCGAGCGCGCGGTCGCGGCCGCCAACGCGCAAATCGGCATTGCGGAATCGGCCTATTTTCCGACCTTAACGCTTTCCGGCTCCTACGGATTTTCCAATGCCGCCTTCTCGCGCCTGCTCACGGCGCCAAGCGCGCTCTGGTCATTCGGGCCGCAACTTGCCGCGACGCTGCTCGACTTCGGGCTTCGCAGCTCGCAGGTCGCTGCGGCGCGCGCCACCCACGAACAGACGGTCGCCAACTACCGGCAGACGGTTCTAACCGCCTTCCAGCAGGTGGAGGACGACCTGGCGACGCTGCGCATTCTCGAGCAGCAACAAGAGGTGCAAGCCGCCGCGGTGGCGTCTTCCGAGGAGGCGGTGCGCCTGTTCATCAACCAGTACAAAGCCGGAATCGTGGCCTACACCAGCGTGATCACGGCCCAGACGACCGCGCTCACCAACGAGCAAAATGCGTTGAGCGTCCTGCAGAGCCGCCTGGCGGCGAGCGTTGCGTTGATCCAAGCCCTGGGCGGCGGCTGGAACGCGGCGCAGATCCCAAGCAGCGACAAGCTTCAATGAGATATCGCGGCGGTTAGGCCGCAGCGTCGCCGAGATAGGCGCGCCGGACTTCAGAATTGGCCCGAACCTCCGACGGCGTTCCGGTGGCGATGGCGCGGCCATAGACCAGCACCGTGATCCGGTCGGCTAGCGCGAAGACCGCATCCATGTCGTGTTCCACCAGCAGAACCGTCAGCTTGCCTTTGAGGCCTTGCAGCAGGGCGATCATGCGCCGGCTTTCCTCCGGCCCCATTCCGGCGGTCGGCTCGTCGAGCAGCAACAGGCGCGGATCGCTTGCCAGCGCCATGGCGATTTCGAGTTGGCGGTGCTCGCCGTGAGAGAGGGCGGCGGCCGTCTGCCCGGCCTTCGACGCCAGACCGACGAGTTCCAACAGCCGCGCCGCCGGCGCCCGCAATGCCGGGTCGAGCCGCGCATTGCGCCAGAAGCGGAACGAATGGCCGCTGTGGAATTGCACCGCGAGCGCCGCGTTGTCGAGCGCCGTCGCATCCGCGAACACCGACGTGATCTGAAACGAACGCGCCAGACCGAGACGGGCGCGCCGATAGGCCGGCAAATTCGTGATGTCGCGCCCATCGAAGACGACGCGGCCGCGATCCGGCACTATCTCGCCGGTCAATTGACCGATGAGCGTGGTCTTGCCCGCGCCGTTCGGGCCGATCACGGCGTGTACCTCGCCCGGCGCGATCGCGAAATCGAGCCGGTCGGTCGCCGTGATGCCGCCGAACCGTTTCACCAGGCCGCGCGTGACGAGGAGCGGTTCAGACACGCTGCCTCCCGGCTGCTTGACGCCACGAGGGAATATCGAGCGTGCTCATGATGCCGCCGCGCGCGAATAGGACAAGCAGGACCAGAAGCGGCCCCAAAATCAGTTGCCAGTATTCCGTGTAGCTGGACAAGACTTCCTCGAGCAGCAAATAGGCGACGGCGCCGAGCACCGGCCCGGACACGCTGGTGAGCCCGCCGGCGATGACCATGATCAGAAGCTCGCCCGATCGCGTCCAATGCATGTAGGCGGGGCCGACGAATTGCGTCAGGTTGGCAAGCAGCGCGCCGGCGACGCCGCAGATCGTGCCGGCAATGACGAAGGCGCAGAGCTTGTAGCGATAGGACGGCAGGCCGAGCGCCTGCGCCCGCCGCTCGTTCGAGCGGATCGCCTGCAACGCCAATCCGAACCGCGAATTGATCAGCCGCGCGATCGCAAGCAGGCAGAGCGCCAGAAGCGCCCAGACGGCGTAGTAGAAAGAAATCGGATTGCCGAGATCGAGAACCGAGCCGAATCCGCTATGGCCCCGGAAGGTGAACCCGTCGTCGCCGCCGAACTGCCGCAGGCCCACGCCCACGAAGTACAGGAGTTGCGCAAAGGCCAGGGTGATCATGATGAACGCCAGCCCGCCCGTGCGCAGGCAGAGCGCGCCAATGACACATGACGCCGCCGCCGAAACGGCGATCACGAGCGCAAGCTGCGCCAGACCATTGGTAAGGCCGCTGATCATGGACAATCCGACGACATAGGCGCCGAGGCCGAGGAATGCCGCATGGCCGAAACTGACCATGCCGCCGAAACCGACGATGAGATTGAGGCTGAGCGCCGCGATGCCGAAGATCATCGCGCGCACCATCAGGTCGACGTAGAAGTGCTGGCCTGTGTAGGCGGCACCGACCGGCACCAGAGCCAGAACCGCCATGAACACGCCGCCGACGATCCATTCGCGCCGCGGCGGAAGCGGAACACGCTCGGCGGCGGCGGCCTGGCTTTCATGGCCGGCGCCGGCCGCCGGAAACAGGCCGCGCGGGCGGAACAACAGGATCGCCGCCATCAGGAGATAGATCAGCATCGAGGCAAGCGCGGGGCCGACCGCGTTCGCCAGGGTGCGCGGCAGGATCGAGACCAGGAGGCCCGGCAGGAAACCGCGCCCCACCGTATCCAGCAGCCCGACAATGATCGCGGCGACCAGCGAGCCCCGGATCGAGCCGATGCCGCCGATGACGATCACAACCAAGGCTAGGATCAG
>DASQHM010000014.1:0-10843 GCA_035632095.1 Candidatus Cybelea sp.
GCGCGCGGTCAGCATATTAGCCGCGATGCCGGCAAAGGAAAGGCCCGAGACCGGCGCGTTCGCCTTCGTTATCCCCGCCTTCCGCCGTTATACTGCGCGCCATGCTGTTCAATTCCTTCGTATTCATTCTGATCTTTCTGCCGTTGACGTTGGCCGGATGTTTCCTCGCGGGGCGGATCGGGGCCCGGGTCGCGGCCGCTTGGCTCGCGGCGGCTTCGTTGGTGTTCTACGGTTGGTGGAATCCCCCCTATGTGCTGCTGTTGTTGGCCTCGATCGCCGGCAATTGGCTTTCCGGACTGGCCCTGGCGCGAAGCCGGACATCGTCGTCTGCAAGGCGGAGGGCAATACTTGGCGTCGCCGTCGGCGCAAATCTTCTGCTGCTCGGCTATTTCAAATACGCCAACTTCTTTCTCGGCACGGCCGGACTCGCGCTTGGCATGCCGCTCGGCGTCGGCGACGTGCTGCTGCCGCTCGGAATCTCATTCTTCACCTTCACGCAGATTGCGTTTTTGGTCGACACGTACCGCGGCGAGGTCACCGACTACGATCTTGTGCATTACGGCCTGTTCGTCACCTTCTTCCCGCATCTGATCGCAGGGCCGATCCTGCACCACAAGGAGATCATGCCGCAGTTCGACCGGCCGGACGCGTTCCGGCCGCAGTGGCGCAATATCTCGGTCGGATTGACGATCTTCGTCATCGGCCTGGCGAAGAAGGTGGTCGTCGCCGACAGCTTGGCGCCGTTCGTCGCGCCCGCGTTCGCGCCCGACGCGCCGGTCGCGTTGTTCGATGCCTGGGGCGCCGCGCTGGCGTACACGTTGCAGATCTATTTCGACTTCTCCGGCTATTCCGACATGGCCATCGGCCTGGCGCAGCTCTTCGGCATCCGCCTGCCGCTCAATTTCGACTCGCCCTATAAGGCGCGCGACATCATCGACTTCTGGCGCCGCTGGCACATGACGCTGTCGCGGTTCCTGCGCGACTACCTCTACATACCGCTCGGCGGCAATCGGAAAGGCGCGTCGCGACGCTACGTGAATCTGATGGCGACCATGCTGTTGGGCGGTCTTTGGCACGGCGCCGGTTGGACCTTCGTCATCTGGGGCGGCCTGCACGGACTCTATCTGGTGATCAATCACGGCTTCCTGGCCGTCGCGCGGAACCTGGGGTTGGCGGCTCGCCCGCAGACGATGGTTGCGGCGATCTCGGGGCGGACGCTGACGTTCCTCGCCGTCGTCGTCGCCTGGGTTTTCTTCCGTGCGCCCGACCTCGCGACGGCGCTGAACGTGCTCGGCGCCATGGCGGGCCAAAACGGAGCGCACGCATTCGCGCACTGGTCGCGGGAATATTCCTGGATCGCCGGCGGATTGCTGGTGGTCTTCGTCGCGCCGAACACCCAGCAGATCATGACCGCCTACGCGCCGGCGCTTGGCCGCGTCGAACCGCTGGGCGATCTGTGGCGCCGCTTCGTCTGGTCGCCGAACGCAGGCTGGCTCGTTGCCGGGATCGCTCTGGCGCTCTGGTCGATGTCACGGCTGAACCAATCGAGCGAATTTCTGTACTACAACTTCTGATCCGTCATGGAAGCCCTGCACCGCCGCTATGCCGTGGCCCTCCTCGTGGCGGTCTTGGCGCCGGTATTTGCGTGGTTCGTCATCGCCATCACCATCGACCCGTACGATGTTTTCGGTATATCGCATTTCAATCGGCGCAATTTCGAACCGAACACGCGATATCTCAAGTCCGAATACCTTCGCCAACACCCGAAGTTCGACGGCTACATCTTCGGATCGTCGCGCTCCAACGGTTATAACGTCGAAACCGCCCGCAGACTGGCCGGCGGCACGTTCTACAATTTCGGCGTTTCGGCGGAGACCATGGCAGGCATCGAGAGCCGCCTCGCATTCGTCTTTGCGCGCGGGCGACCCCGAATACTGATCGTGGCGCTCGACTACGACTACGAATTCCGCGATGCCAGAACCTACGATGATCTGCTGCGGACCGAACCGCCGGCCGTGACGGGCCGCTCGCGGGCCGAATTCTACGGCAAATATCTCGGCTTCAGTCTCAAGTCGGTCCGCCGCGCCATTCGCGCCAATCTGCAGGAGCCCGATACCTACTACAGCTTCGACGTCACGACCGGTCAAATCAGCAATCCCGCCCTGGATCGCGATTTGGCGGCGGCGGCGCCCGAACGCGCGCGACTTTTCGTGCCGCAGCCCGGGGTCGCGACAGTGGTCGGCGCGGACTCACCCGCTTACGATTCGCTTCGGCGCGTGGTCGCCGCCGTGACGTCTCATGGCTCTCGATTGATTTGTCTGGTCAACCCACTCAACCACTACCAGCTCGCGAGCTTTCAACGGGAAAACTATCTGGATTGGCTGAGGCGCACGACGTCGATTTGCGGCGAGCTATGGGATTTCTCGCGGCCGGGTCCGGTTACGGCCAACGACGCCAATTACTACGACACCAGCCACTTCGTCCGACGCATCGGCGACCAGGTTCTCGAACGGGTATTCGCCGCGCCGGGGGCCGAAGAGCACTTCGGCGCGCGGCTGACCCCGGCCACGACCGACGCATACATCCGAGCCTATCCGCCGTTCGGCGCAGAGCCCGCCCGCGCCAAGACAGCGTCCTAGCATCCCTCGACGGGCTCGCTATACTGCGGCTCATGCAGGGGACGACCCGCTACATTTTGAACCAGATTGCCGGGCCGATGCTTTTCATCACCGCGGCCGGATCTGGCGTCCTGTGGCTGACGGAAAGCCTTCGCATCATCGATCGCAGCGTCAGCGACGGCATCACCGCGGAGGCCCTTCTCTACTTGACGGCCCTAATCGCGCCGTCGGTGCTCGCCATCGTGCTGCCGTTGGCGCTGTTTTGCGCCGTCGTCTATGGCTACAACCGGCTCGCCAGCGAATCCGAGCTGGTCGTCCTTTGGGCGTCGGGACTGAGCACACGCGCATTGGCGCGGCCGGCGTTGATGCTCGGCGCGGCGATTACCGCCATTTGCTACGTGCTGATGCTCTATCTGATGCCGCTCGGCTTTCGCACGCTGCGAGACATGCAGTGGGACTTTCGCTCCAACTTGGCGAACATGCTGCTGCAGGAAGGCACGTTCAACACCGTGGCCCCGGGGTTGACCGTCTATATGCGCGAGCGCGAGGGCAACGGCACCATGCGCGATCTGCTTGTGCACGACAGCCGCAACCCTGACAAGCCGATCACGATGATGGCCGAGCGGGGCATGCTGGCGCGAACGGCGGAAGGCCCCCGCTTCATCATGTGGAACGGCAACCGTCAGCAGGTGGATACAACCCACAAGCAGCTGTCGCTGCTTTATTTCGACAACTACACCCTCGACCTTGAACAATACGCCGCCCCGAAGTCGGATCGCTGGCTCGAGCCGAGCGAGCGTTTTCTCGGCGAATTGCTTTGGCCCGGCAGCAACGCGGACGACCGGCAATATTATTGGAAGCTGGTGGTGGAAGGACATAGGCGGCTCGCCACGCCCCTCTATTGCCTTGCTTTGACGATGGTGGCGCTGGCGGCGATTCTGGCCGGAGAGTTCAATCGCCGCGGACAGTTCCGCCGCATTGCCGGCGCCGCCGGTGCAGCGACCGTATTGCAGCTCTTGGCGCTCGGGCTGGCGCATCTTGCGGTGAAGTTCCCCGCGCTGATTCCCGTGCTCTATGCCATACCGCTGCTGACCATTGCGGCCAGCGCCTATGTGCTGGAACGCGGGCCGCGCCGGCGCGGAGCGGCACGGCTTGCGGCCGAGGCCGCCTGATGCGCGTTTCGGCGACGTTGTCGATCTACATCGGCCGGCAGTTCCTGGTCGGCATCGCAGTAGTCTTTGCCCTTCTCGTGCTGCTCGCCTACAGCTTCGATCTGATCGAATTGCTGCGCCGCGCCTCGGGCCGCAACGACGCGACCTTCGGCATCGTGATCGAAATGTCGTTGCTCAAGTTGCCGGCGCTGGCGCTGAAATTGCTGCCGTTCTCCGCGTTGTTCGGCGCCATGCTGGCGCTGACGCGCATGACCAGGAATCACGAACTGGTGGTCGCGCGCGCCTCCGGCGTCTCGGTCTGGCAGTTTCTCATGCCAGGCCTGGTGCTGGCGGCCCTTATCGGCGCGCTGGTGATCACCGTCTTCGAGCCCGTGGCCGCCGCGATGGTGTCGCGCTACGAAATGGTGGAAGCCAAGTACCTGCACGGCCGCACCAGTCTCCTAGCGGTATCGGAGAACGGACTTTGGCTTCGCGAGGCCGATGCGACGGGCCAATCGGTGGTGCATGCGCTCCGCATGTCGCAAAAGGGCACGGAACTTTCCGATGTCATCATCTTTCTATACGGCGGCAAGGACCGTTTCGTCGGGCGCGTCGACGCGCAGACCGCACGGCTTGAGAACGGCGAATGGAATCTGGACCAGGCGCTGCTGACCGGCCCGGACCGGCCGGCGCAGTTTTTCGACCGTTTTCGCCTGAAGACATCGCTCACACTCGACCAAATCCAGGACAGCTTTGCTTCGCCCGAATCCATGTCGTTCTGGGACTTGCCACGGTTCATCGAGACCACGGAAAATGCCGGCTTCTCGGCGCATCGCCACCGGCTGTACTTCAATCAGCTGCTGTCTTTGCCGTTGCTGCTGCTGGCGATGGTGCTTATCGCCGCAACCTTTTCGCTGCGGCTGACGAGGCGCGGCGGCACCGGGGTGCTGTTCGCTTGCGGCGGCGCGGCCGGCTTCCTGCTCTACTTCGTCTCCGACATCGTCTTCACCCTCGGGACGTCAGGCACCATACCCGTGCCCATGGCGGCGTGGATCCCCGCCGGCGTTTGCACGCTGCTCGGACTCACCACGCTCATGCATCTTGAGGACGGCTGAGGCGTGGCCCTGCCGCGACGTCGTGTCTGGGGCAGTCTGGCAGCCACCATCGCCATGATCGCCTGGTGCGCGGAGCAGGTCGCCTGGGCGGGTCCGAACGACAAGAACCCAGCCTACGACCGGCAGGCGCCCGTGCTGCTCAAGGCCGACGAAGTGACCTACGACGAGGACCACGATACCGTCACCGCGCGCGGCCACGTGGAGATGAGCCAGAGCGAGCGGGTGCTGCTGGCCGACACGGTTTCCTACAATCGCAAGACGGGCATCGTCACCGCGTCCGGCAACGTCAGCGTCATGCAACCGTCGGGCGACGTGATATTCGCCGACTACGTCGAACTGACCGACCAGATGAAGGACGGTTTCATCAAGGATGTGCGCATTCTCCTGAGCGACAACGCGCGCCTTGCCGGCAACAGCGCGACGCGCGTCAACGACAACATCACCACGGTCGATCGCGCGGTCTACTCGCCCTGCGAGGTTTGCAAGGATCACCCGGACCATCCGCCGCTCTGGCAGGTCAAGGCTTTCAAGGTCATCCACAATGAAGAGCAGCAGCGAATCGAGTACAAGGACGCCACGCTCGAGATGTGGGGCGTGCCCGTGGCGTATACGCCTTATTTTTCGCATCCCGATCCGACGGTGAAGCGCAAGAGCGGTTTTCTCGCGCCGAGCTTCGGCAACGACTCCAACCTCGGAACCGTCGCCAAAATCCCGTACTACTGGACGTTTTCGCCGACCAGCGATTTGATCGTCGAGCCGGAGATATTCGGCGCCACGCCGCCGCTCCTGTTCACGCAGTACCGCCAACGCACCGATACCGGCCGCTATGTGGTCGATGCGTCACTGACGCGCGGCGATGCCAAGACGCCGACCGGCGTGGACGTGTTCGGACAAGAGCTGCGTGGCCATATCTTCGCGACGGGCCGCTTCAACGTGGACGATACGTGGAAGTGGGGCTTCGACGCCGCGCGCGCCACGGACAATACCTACCTGCAGCGCTACAGGTTCTCGACGGCCAATACGCTGACTTCCGATGCGTTCGTGCAAGGCTTTCACGACCGAAGCTACACCGAGCTGAACTCGTTTGCTTTCCAGGGTCTGCTGCCGCAGGACAACCCGGGGACCTCGCCGCTGGTTCTGCCGTTGGCGCAGTATCAGTATGTCGGCGAGCCGCAAGCCAACGGAAGCTACTACACCTTCGACGCCAACGGCCTCGACATCTACCGCACGCGCGGCCAAAAGACGCGGCGATTTTCAAGCACGCTCGGATGGACCTTGCCCTATATCGGCTCGGCGGGGGACGTGTATACGCTGCACGCGCAAATGCGCGGCGATGCGTACTGGGTCACGCCGGGCCTCGATCCGACCGGCTCGGTATTCGTTCACGACAGCGGCGGCACGGGTCGCGCCGAGCCTTTGGTATCCGTCGAATGGCGCTATCCCATGGTTCGTCCGGACGGTTCGCTGCAGGAAGTGATCGAGCCGATCGTGCAGGCGATCGCCAGCCCCTATGGCGGCAATCCGAACAAGGTGCCGAACGAAGATAGCCGCAACTTCGAATTCGACGATACCAACGTGTTCTCGATCAATCGCTTTCCCGGCGTCGACCGCTATGAAGGCGGCCCGCGCATCAATTACGGCCTGCATGGCGCGGTCTATGGGCTGTCCGGCGGCTACGGCGAATTCCTGATCGGCCAGACCGCCCGCTTGCGCAACGACGCCACATTCCCCATCGACACCGGTCTCGACAAGCAGATCTCGGACATCGTCGGCCGGATCACGGTGGCGCCCTCGGCGCTGCTCGACGTGACCAATCGCTTTCGAGTCGACCGAAACAACCTTCGCATCCATCGCAATGAAATATCCGTCAGCGCCGGGCCCAACTACGCCAATTTGCGGGTGACCTACGCCCAGATCGACAACCAGCTGTCGCAGACCCAGTTCGGCAACCGCCAGGAGCTGATCGTCGGCGCGAGCAGCCAGTTGACGCGGGAATGGAGCCTTTTCGGCACCTGGCGGCGCGATCTTAGCGAACAGAACGTAGGCACGCTCGATACCGGGGCGGGCCTGCGCTATCTCGACGAGTGCTTTGAGATTCAATTCACCATCGAGCGGACCAACATCCGCCTGCTCGACATTCAACCGTCGACCTCGTTTGGCGTGAAAGTCAATTTCCGCAATTTCGGATAGGGCTTGCAGCCTTTTCTTGAACCGGGCAAAGCCTTATGGTACCGCCGTTCCCCGGGGCGGATCATGCGAGCGCCCACGGCGATGGATGCAGCGCAACACCTATAGCGATATGCAGAGCAACACGAAGAAGCTTGCCGCCCTGCTGGCAGCCGTTTTGATTGCGGCCGTAACGTTCGCCGGCGCCGCGCGCGCCGAAGACGCGGTTCGCATTGCCGCAATCGTGAACGACGACGTCATCTCCGGTCACGATCTGGAGCAACGCATTCGCCTAGTGCTGAGCTCCACCGGCCAGCCAGACACCCCGACAACCCGGCAACGGGTGCACGACCAGATCCTCAGCGGCCTCATTGATGAACGCATCGAGCTTCAAGAAGCGAAACGGCTCGGCATCAAGGTGACCGATGAAGATATGGATCGCGCCTTCGAGGTGCTGGAGAAGCAGAACAACGTCCCCAAGGGACGCTTCGAGGAGTTTCTTCACGCCCAAGGCGTCGACAAGGACGCGCTCGCGGCGCAGCTTCGCCCGGAAATTGCCTGGTCCAAGGTCATCCGCCAACAGCTCCTGCCCAACGTCGACGTCACCGACGACGACGTGAACACGACGCTGGCGCGACTCAAAGCCAACAGCAGTTTGCCCGAATCCCTCGTGTCGCAGATCTTTCTTCCGGTCGACGCGCCGGACAAGGAGGAAACCGTCAATCGCGATGCCGAGCGGCTGGTCGGCGAGATTCGCGGCGGCGCCAATTTCGCGGCGATGGCGCGCCAATACAGCCGCGACCAGGCGGCGCAGGCGGGCGGCGAGCTCGGCTGGGTCCAGCCGGGATCCTTGGCCGAGGAAATCGAAGCCGCGTTGAGTCGTATGCAGCCGGGTCAGATTTCGGATCCGATCAGGGCGCTCGGCGGCTTTTACATCGAGCAATTGCGCGACCGACGCGCCGCGACCGGAAACGACCCGGACAACGCCGTCGTCACGATCCGGCAAATCGTCTTCAATTTGCCAAAAGACGCGCCGAAGCAGGCGTTCGAATCCGCATCCAGCCTCGCTCAAAGCATCAGCGACAGCATCGAGGGATGCGATTCCGTGCCGAGCGTCATGAAGGAACTCGGCGCGCGCGATCCCGGAGAGCCGGTGAAATTGCGGCTCGTTCAGCTCCCGCCGGCGCTCAGGCCGATCATCGAAGCGCTGCCGATCGGAAAGCCGAGCCAGCCTTTGCGCAACGAATCCTCGATTGCGGTCTTTGTGGTCTGCGACAAAACCGAGTCAAAGCGCGAACTCCCGACGGCCGACCAGGTCCGCCAGGGCTTGACCAATCGCCGCATGGACCAGCTTTCGCGCCGCTATCTGCGCGACCTGCGCCGCGACGCCATCATCGAGATCCGCTGATGGCGCGGCCGGCCCGCAAGGCGCCCGCCAGACCCATCGCCCTGACCATGGGCGAACCGGCCGGCATCGGTGGAGAGATCTGCCTGATGGCCTGGGCGCGGCGCGGGGTCGACTCGGTCCCGCCCTTTTTCGCCATCGACGACCCGGCGCGCCTCGAGGTTTTGGCGGCGAAGATCGGACTAACCGTCCCCATTCGCGCCATCGACGAACCGGCGGAGGCGCTCGACGCCTTCGAAGATGCGCTGCCGGTGTTGCCGTTGGCGTTGTCGCGACCCGTGCTCGCCGGGCGGCCCGATCCCGCGAACGCTACCGCCGTGCTTGCGTCCATCGACCAGGCGGTGGCGTTCTGCCGCGACGGCGCGGCTTCGGCCGTCGTCACCAATCCGATTCAGAAGGCGGCGCTCTATGGCGCGGGGTTCCGACATCCCGGCCACACCGAATATCTGGCCGAGCTGGTCGGCGGCGTCATGCCGGTGATGATGCTGGTGGGCGCAGGCCTGAGGGTCGTGCCGGTCACCGTTCACATGGCCCTCAAGGCTGCGCTGGCGCGCCTCGACCGGAAACTCATCGTCGAGACGGCTGTGATCACGGCGAACGCCCTGCAACGCGATTTCGGCGTGGCAAAGCCCCGGCTTGTGCTGGCCGGCGTCAATCCGCATGCGGGCGAGCATGGCAATCTCGGCCGCGAGGATCTGGACATCGTCGCGCCGGCGGTCGCCGAACTCGTGCGGCTGGGCATCGATGCGCGCGGACCGGCCTCGGCCGATACGCTGTTTCATGCCCGGGCCCGGGCTCGCTACGATGCGGCGATTTGCATGTATCACGACCAGGCGCTGATCCCGTTGAAGACCGTCGACTTCGACGGCGGCGTCAACGTCACGCTCGGATTGCCGATCGTGCGCACGTCCCCCGATCACGGCACCGCATTGGACATCGCCGGCACCGGCGCGGCGCGGCCCGACAGCCTCATCGCCGCCTTGAAGCTTGCCGAAACCATGGCCGCATCGCGCGCGCGCCATTCGCTTATTGCCAGTCCGGTGGCAACGCGGCCGCGTCGAGGCGCGCGGCCGCAACATGGCTGAACCGGCTTCGTTGCCGCCGTTGCGGGACGTCATCGCCCGCTTCGGGCTCCGCGCCGACAAACGCCTCGGCCAGAATTTCCTGCTCGACCTCAATCTCACGGCGCGAATCGCGCGCGCCGCAGGCCCGCTCGCCGGTCACGTGGTGCTGGAGATCGGCCCGGGACCGGGTGGCCTCACGCGCGCGCTTTTGGATGCCGGCGCCGAACGCGTGATCGCCGTCGAGCGCGACGCACGCTGCGTTGTCGCGCTCGGCGAGCTCGCCAACGCCTATTCCGGTCGGCTTCGTGTTGTCGAAGGCGATGCGCTCCAAATCGACGAGGCCGAGCTGGTAGGCCGCGAACCGGCGCGCATCGTCGCCAATCTGCCCTACAACATCGCCACGGTCCTGCTGCTGAAATGGCTCGGCGACGTGCGCCGGTTCCGCTCCTACACGCTCATGTTCCAAAAGGAAGTGGCCGAACGGCTGGTCGCCGCGCCCGGAACCAAGGCCTATGGCCGCCTTTCCGTCATGACGCAATGGCGCTGCGAAGCGCGGCGCCTGTTCGATGTGCCGGCGCGCGCCTTCACGCCCTCGCCGAAAGTAACGTCGAGCGTGGTTGGATTGATCCCGCGCGAGACGCCGCTGGCGCCCGCCGATGCCGGCACATTGGAGCGGGTCGTCGCCGCGGCATTTGGGCAGCGGCGAAAAATGCTCCGCTCCGCGCTAAGAACCCTCGGCGACGATGCCGAGGCCCGTCTCTTCGCGGCCGGCATCGCTCCCACATCGCGCGCCGAGGAGCTCGACGTTGCGGCCTTTTGCGCCCTCGCCCGCGCCTACGAAGGCTAGTGCAGCTTCGGCCGCCTTTCCGCCCAGGGCGCCGCTTTTTCGAGTTGCGAAGCGAGGCGGAACAGACGCGCCTCGTCGCCGAACGGCGCCACGAATTGCACCCCAATCGGCAGACCGCTCCTGCTCCAGTGCAGCGGCACCGACATGGCGGGATTGCCCGAGCTGTTGAAGGGCGACGTGAACGCGATGGTGCCGAGCAGCGCATCCAGATAGGCGTCGGCGTCGGCGTTGTCGGGACCCAGGATCCCGAGCTTGTGCGGCGGTTTGCACATGGTAGGCGTCAGCAGGATGTCGTAGCGGGTGAAGAAGCGCCCGATCGCCCGGCCGACGCGATGCATGGTTTGCACCGAGCGCGCATAGTCGCTGGCGCTGGTCTGACGGCCGAATTCGGCAATGGCCCAGGTGGAACGCTCCACGTCGTCAGGCCTTGGCGTGCGGCCGAGTTGTTCCGCCCGGTTGGCGATCGTCAAATCCGTA
>DASQHM010000015.1:0-9707 GCA_035632095.1 Candidatus Cybelea sp.
CCGCATCGCCGGCCTGGTGGTTTCGGCGATCCTCAGCATCGCCTCGATCATCCTTTTCTATTACCCGGGCCTCAACTACGGCATCGACTTCCACGGCGGCATCGTCATGGAGGTGCGGACGCCAGGCCCCGCGGATTTCGCCGGCATGCGCTCGTCCCTCGGCAAGCTCGGCCTCGGCGAAGTGGCGCTGCAGCAATTCGGCGGGCCGCAGGAAGTGCTGATCCGCCTCAAGCAGCAGGAAGGCGGCGGCGAGGAAGCGACGCAAAAGGCCGTGAATCAGGTCCGGGAAAGTCTGACGCAGCAATATCCCGGCACGGAGATTCGCCGCGTAGAGGCGGTGGGTGCGACCGTGAGCGCCGAGCTGTTCCGCGGCGGCATGATCGCGGTCGGCCTCGCCCTGGTTGCCATGCTGATCTACATCTGGTTCCGCTTCGAATGGCAGTTCGGCGTGGGCGCCGTAGTGACGCTGGTGCTCGACGTGACGAAGACCATCGGGTTCTTTGCCATCACCGGCATGCAGTTCAACCTGACCAGCGTCGCGGCAATCCTCACCATAATGGGCTATTCGATCAACGATAAGGTGGTTGTCTACGACCGCATGCGCGAGAACCTGCGCAAGTACAAGTCCATGCCGCTGCGCCAGCTTATCGATCTCAGCATCAACGAGACCTTGAGCCGCACCATCAACACGTCGCTGACCACGTTCCTCGCCACGACCCCGCTTGCCATCATCGCCAGCGGGTCGGTGCAGGATTTCGCCATCGTGGTCCTGTTCGGCATCGTGGTCGGAACGTCCTCGTCGATTTTCATCGCGGCGCCGATCCTGCTGTTCCTCGGCGAAAACCGCTTGCGGCGCGGAGCGCCCGCCGAACCGGCAAAGAAGGCGGACGGCGGCAAGAAGGCCGCGAGCACGGCGTAGCGCCGGGTTCGGCGTAAGGCGTTGCAACGCCGGAGGCCCTGCCCATGGACATAACGCCGCGCACGGCGGCCGGCCGCCAGATCATCAACGCCTACGGCG
This sequence comes from Candidatus Cybelea sp., assembly GCA_035632095.1. Taxonomy (GTDB): domain Bacteria; phylum Pseudomonadota; class Alphaproteobacteria; order Ferrovibrionales; family Ferrovibrionaceae; genus DASQHM01. The sequence goes on from DASQHM010000015.1 coordinate 1,019, forward strand.
GCGGCGGCTTCCGCGTGGGCGGAGTGGCCTATATCGGCTCGGTGCTGGTGCTGCCGGACCGGACGTTGCCGTGGCCGGTGACGGCGATAGCCGACCTGGCGCTCGATACCCTGGCACCGCTGCGCGATGCGGTTCCGAGAGTGGAGGTCTTGCTGATCGGCTGCGGCGCCAGCATGGCGTTCATACCGCGCGCGCTCCGCGATGCGCTGAAGGCCGGCGGCATCGCCTGCGACGGCATGGACACGGGCGCCGCATGCCGCACCTACAACGTCTTACTCGCGGAAGACCGGCGGGTCGCCGCGGCGCTTGTCGCCGTGCCGTGATCCTCAAAACGAAACCGGGACCTGATGCGGTCCCGGTTCCACGCAGAAGCGGCAGTTTTCGATCAGACCATGTGCATCTGGCCGACCATGCAATAGAGCATGGGGATCGACAGCAGCGTGTTGGTGCGCGAGGCGAGGCCGGCGATGCGTCCGGCGCGTTTCTTTTCGTCCGCACCCGCTTCCACTATGCCGAGAACCTTTTTCTGGTTCGGCCAGATCAGGAACCAGACGTTGAACCACATGATCAGGCCGAGCCACATGCCGACGCCGATGACGCGGTCGGGAACCTGCAAGGTCAAGGCCTGCACGATGTAGCCGTTCAACGCTGCCAGGATCAGGCCGACGATCATGGTGAACATAGCCGCCCAACGAAAGTAGAACAGCGCCGTTGGCGCAATCACCTTGCTTATGGCGGGTTTATGCTCGTCCGGAATTTTCGGCATGCTCGGGGTTTGCACGAAATTGAAATAGTAGAGCAGGCCGATCCACAGAATGCCGAAGAACACATGGATCCAGCGCAGCACGCCCAGCCAATAGGTTTCTTGGCCCCACGACGACAAGTGGAAGATCAGCGCCAGGATAATGGCGACGATGAGTCCGATGACAAGAGTCTGGTTAAGTGAATCGAGCGGGTTTTTCATCGTTTTGTTGCTCCCCTAGACCGGTTCCGGGATTTTTGGCGCATTCTTGAGGCGCGGAATATTAACACATGATGTTGTGGAGACAAGCAATGCTCGCCGATTGTTGTGGTCTCAAGTAGCGCGACAGTCTAGCAATGGCCAGCACAAGCATAGCCGCGTCGGATGCGGACTATTGCGCGGCATTGGTGCGGCGCTTCGATGCCGACCGCTGGCTCGCTTTGCTGTTCGCGCCGGCCGAGTCGCGCCCCGCGCTGCATGTGCTTCATGCGTTCAATGTGGAAGTGGCGCGCACGCGCGAGCAGGTGAGCCAGGCCATGCTGGGCGAGATTCGCCTGCAATGGTGGCGCGAGACACTTGACGGCGTGTTCGCCGGAACGCCGCGCCCGCAACCGATCGCCACCGCCCTTGCGGCCGTGGTGTCGCGGTTCGGCCTGCCGCGCCTGCCTTTCGATCGCCTGATCGATGCCCATGGCCATGACCTGTACGAAACGCCACCGGCGGATTTCCCGGCCATGGAGACATACGGCGCCGATACGTCGGGCGCGTTGGCGGAACTGTCGCTGGCGGTGCTCGGCGCGCTCGACCATGACAGCATGCAGGCGGCAAGGCGGGTCGCGGTCGCCTGGACCATGCTCGGCCTCGCGCGCGCGGTCCCGAGCCATGCCAAGCAACGGCGCATTCACATCCCCGCCGATCTTCTCGCTCGGGAAAAAATCGACGCGGAGGCAATCTTTGCTGGCGGCGACCGCAGTGCGCTCGTACGCATCGTCGCTTCGATTTCGGAGCGAGCAAATCAACTGCTCAGCGAAGCACGGACGTTTCGCGCCGACCGCGCGGCCCTTCCCCTGCTGTTGCCGGCGGCGATCGGCGATCTCTATGTGCGGCGATTGGCGCGGGCCGGGTTCGACCCTTATGCGGCGGCGCTAGACGTGGCTGGCCCGCGCAAGCAAATGCGGTTGTTCGGCAAGGCGCTGCTCGGACGGTTCTGACTATCTACTCGGCGGCGGCGCGCGGCACGCCGAGCCATTCGCCCAAGTCCGCCATGGCGCGGCGCGCTATGACCGGCTTGCGTTCGCTGCGCCGGATGCGTTGATCGAGGGGCGGAAACAGGCCGAAGTTGATGTTCATGGGCTGAAAGGTCGCGGCGTCGGCGCCGCCTGTGATATGGGCGAGCAGCGCGCCGAGCGCGGTGGTGGGCGGCGGCGGTATGGGCGAAGCGTCCTGACGTTCGGCGGCGGCGAACCGACCCGCAAGAAGCCCGATGGCCGCACTTTCCACGTAGCCCTCGACCCCGGTGATCTGACCGGCGAAGCGGAGGCGGGGTGCGGCTTTCAATCGCAACGCGCCGTCGAGCAGTCGCGGGCTGTTGAGGAACGTGTTGCGGTGCAGGCCGCCGAGCCTGGCGAATTGCGCTTGCTCGAGGCCCGGGATCATGCGGAACACGCGCGTCTGTTCGCCGTGCTTCAGCTTGGTCTGGAAGCCGACCATGTTGTAGAGCGTGCCGAGCGCGTTGTCCTGGCGGAGTTGCACCACGGCGTATGGCCGCCGCCCGCTGCGCGGATCGGTCAGGCCCACCGGCTTCATCGGGCCGAAGGCCAGCGTTTCGCGGCCGCGCTCCGCCATCACCTCGATCGGCAGGCAACCCTCGAAATAGGGCGTGCTGCGCTCCCAATCCTTGAACGCGGTCTTTTCGGCGCTAAGCAACGCGTCGACGAAACCGTGGTATTGCTCGGCGGTCATCGGGCAGTTGACGTAGTCGGCGCCGCCGCCGCCCGGACCGAATTTGTCGTAGCGCGACTGGAACCAAGCCTGATCGAAGTCGATGCTGTCCTTGTGCACGATGGGCGCGATGGCGTCGAAGAACGCCAGCGACTCTTCGCCGGTCAGCTCGCGAATGGCTCCGGCGAGCGCCGAAGAGGTGAGGGGGCCCGTGGCGACGATGACGCTGTCCCATTCGCCAGGCGGCAATCCGGCAATCTCGGCGCGTTCGACGGAGATCAACGGCTCACCCGAGATCGCTGCCTCGACCGCTTGCGAAAAGCCCACGCGATCGACGGCGAGCGCACCGCCCGCCGGTACCTTGTGGGCATCGGCCGCGCGCAGGATCAGCGAACTCGCCGCGCGCATCTCCGCATGCAGAAGCCCGACCGCGTTGCGTTCGGCGTCGTCGGAGCGGAACGAATTGGAGCAGACCAGTTCCGCCAGGCCCGATGTGACATGGGCCTCGGTCATGCGTACCGGTCGCATCTCGTGCAGCACGACCGGCACGCCGGCACGGGCAAGTTGCCACGCCGCTTCCGAGCCTGCCAGGCCGCCGCCGATCACATGAACCGGCCGATGGCCGGTCATGCGCGCTTCAAGCGCAGCGGTTTGGCCAGCGCGCTGCGCAGATACGTCTTCAGGTATTGGCCGGTGTAGCTCTGCGGCACCAGCGCCACGTCCTCGGGCGTGCCCGCCGCGACGATGCGTCCGCCGCCGTCGCCGCCTTCCGGCCCGAGATCGATGATCCAATCGGCGGTCTTGATGACTTCGAGATTGTGCTCGATCACCAGCACCGTGTTGCCCGAGTTGACCAGGGCGTGCAGCACTTCGAGCAGCTTGCGCACGTCCTCGAAATGCAGGCCCGTGGTCGGTTCGTCGAGGATGTAGAGCGTCCGTCCCGTGGCGCGCCGCGACAGCTCCTTCGCGAGCTTCACGCGTTGCGCCTCGCCGCCGGACAAGGTTGTCGCCGGCTGGCCGACCTTGATGTAGCCGAGGCCGACTTCCTGCAGCATGTTCAACTTCTCGCGCACCGCCGGCACCGCCTTGAAGAAATCGGCTCCGTCATCCACGGTCATATCGAGCACGTCGGCGATGGACTTGTCCTTGAACGTGATCTCCAAGGTCTCGCGATTGTAACGCTTGCCCTTGCAGACGTCGCATTGCACGTAGATGTCCGGCAGGAAGTGCATCTCGATCTTGATCAGGCCGTCGCCCTGGCAGGCTTCGCAGCGCCCGCCCTTGACGTTGAAGGAGAAGCGCCCCGGCTTGTAGCCGCGCGCCTCGGCCTCGGGCAATCCGGCGAACCACTCGCGGATCGGTCCGAACGCACCCGTATATGTCGCCGGGTTGGAACGCGGCGTGCGGCCGATGGGCGACTGGTCGATGTCGACGATCTTGTCGAGATGCTCCAGCCCGTCGATGCGCTCGTGCGCGCCGGGATGCTCGCGCGCGCCGTTGAGCCGGCGCGCGATGGCCTTGTACAGCGTCTCGACGATCAGCGTCGATTTGCCGCCGCCCGAGACGCCGGTGACGCAGGTCAGCGTCCCGATGGGGATCGTCGCCGTGACGTTGCGCAGATTGTTGGCCTTGGCGCCGACGACGCTGACGGTGCGGCCGTGGCTGGCCTCGCGCCGGCGCGACGGGATCGGAATCTGCTTCATGCGCGTAAGGTACTGGCCGGTCAGCGAGTTCGGCGCCGCCATGATCGCTTCCGGCGGACCTTGGGCGATGATCTCGCCGCCGTGCACGCCGGCCGCCGGTCCCATGTCGATCACGTAGTCGGCGGCGCGGATGGCTTCCTCATCGTGCTCGACCACAATGACCGTATTGCCGAGATCGCGCAGGCGCTCGAGGGTCTTCAACAGGCGGGCGTTGTCGCGCTGATGCAACCCGATCGACGGCTCGTCGAGCACGTAGAGCACGCCCGTTAGCCCGGAACCGATCTGCGAGGCGAGGCGGATGCGTTGACTCTCGCCGCCGGACAGCGTGCCGGAATTCCGCGACATCGTGAGGTATTCGAGGCCGACGTTGACCAGGAACCCCAGGCGTTCGTTGATCTCCTTGAGGATGCGCGCCGCGATTTCGCGATGCTTCGCCGAGAGCTTCTTCGGCAGGGCCTCGAACCAGCGCGAAGCTTCGAGGATGGAGAACTCGGCGACTTCGCCGATGTGCTTGCGGTCGATCTTCACCGCGAGCGATTCCGGCTTCAGCCGGTAGCCGTTGCACGCCTCGCATTTGGTGGCGCTTTGATAACGTTCGAGCTCTTCGCGGATCCACGAGGAATCCGTCTCGCGCCAGCGCCGCTCCATGTTGGGGATCACGCCTTCGAACGGCTTGCGGGTCGTGTAGGTGCGCAAGCCGTCGTCGAAGGACATGGACACGTCCTGATCGCCGCTGCCGTAGAGAATGATCTTGCGGATCTTCGGGTCGAGCTCGCTCCAGGGCTTGGTGGTCGAGAACTTGAATTGCCGCGCCAGGCTGTCGAGGGTTTGCTGATAGTAGGGTGAGGTGGACTTGGCCCAAGGCGCGATCGCGCCCTCGCGCAAGGTGAGCCGCTCGTCCGGCACCACCAATTCCGCATCGAACACCAGCTTGACGCCGAGACCGTCGCAGGTCGGGCAGGCGCCGTGCGGCGCGTTGAACGAAAATATCCGCGGCTCGATCTCGTCGATCGTGAAGCCCGACACGGGACAGGCGAAACGGGCCGAGAAGATCGTCTTCTCGCCAGTGTCGGCGTTCTCCGCATGGACGATTCCGTCCGCCAGCGCCAGCGCCGTCTCCAGGCTGTCGGCAAGGCGCGATTCGATGCCGGCGCGGATCACCAGGCGGTCCACCACAACATCGATGTCGTGCTTCAGCTTCTTGTTCAACGCCGGCACGTCGCCGATCTCGTAGAGCTTTCCGTCGACGCGCACGCGCTGGAAGCCGCGCTTCTGCAGATCGGCGAATTCCTTGCGGTACTCGCCCTTGCGGCCGCGGATCATCGGCGCCATCAGGTAGAGCCGCGTTCCCTCCGCCATGGCCATGATCCGGTCGACCATCTGCGACACGGTCTGGCTCTCGATCGGCAGGCCGGTCGCCGGTGAATAGGGAATGCCGATGCGCGCATAGAGGAGGCGCAGGTAGTCGTAGATTTCCGTGACCGTGCCGACCGTCGAGCGTGGATTGCGCGAGGTGGTCTTCTGTTCGATGGAGATGGCGGGAGAAAGCCCGTCGATGTGATCGACATCGGGCTTTTGCATCAATTCCAGGAATTGCCGCGCATAGGCCGACAGCGACTCCACATAACGCCGCTGGCCTTCGGCATATATGGTGTCGAAGGCGAGGGACGACTTGCCCGAACCCGAAAGGCCCGTGAGCACCACGAGCTGGTCGCGCGGAATGTCCACGTCGATGTTTTTCAGGTTGTGTTCGCGGGCGCCGCGAACGGAAATGGTCTTGTTCATGATCGGGCGGACAATGCTTTCGGGGGCTCGCGGCGATGCACAAACAGCGCGCGCGGGCGCCGCATTATGGAGTATACGGGGCGATGGAAGTAGCGGGGCATTTGCGCCTATAGTGCCCTATTCGTTCTCATCGCTCCAAGCAACAAACCAATCAGGGCGGCACTCCATGGCAGGCAGCGTCAACAAGGTGATTCTCATCGGAAATCTGGGCCGCGACCCCGAGGTGCGCACGACCCAGGACGGTACCCAGGTGGCGAACCTGTCCGTGGCTACCTCCGAATCGTGGCGCGACCGCGCCACCGGCGAGCGCCGCGAGCGGACCGAATGGCACCGCGTGGTGATCTTCAACGAGAATCTGGTGAAGATCGCGAGCCAATACTTGAAGAAAGGCTCGAAAGTCTATTTGGAGGGCCAGCTCCAGACCCGCAAGTGGACCGACCAATCCGGCCAGGAAAAGTACACCACCGAAGTGGTGCTGGCGCGCTTCCGGGGCGAGCTGACGATGCTCGACGGACGCGGCGGCAGCGGCGAAGGCATGGGAAGCGACGAGGAGGGCTCGTCCGGCGGTGCGTCCGGAAGCCGCCAGAGTGCCTCCCGCAGCGGTTCGGGGGCCGGATTCGGGGGCCGCGGCGTGCCGCCCGGCGGCGGCTCCAAGGGCGCCGATCTCGACGACGAAATCCCGTTCTGACGGCAATTGCGAAGACGCCGTTCTCGTCATCTCTAAGTCTCTGTAGTCAAAAGGTTTATAGGGCCGCGAAAAATCGCGCCCATAGGCCGATTTTCAGGTCGTTTTCCGCACCGCAAAACGTTGAGGCAGGGGTATTATTTTGCTAAGTAAGACACCTGTTTCGGCTCCCCGAGCGCCGCGGGCCCCAGTGATGGTCCGGCGCCCAAATGGGGGAGCCGCGCCCCTCTTGCGGCAGGCCCTTTCGCGGAAGGTCAGCGTTTGAGCGACACGCCTCCGACACCCTTCGATATCGTGCCGATCACCATCGAAGAGGAGATGAAGCGGTCCTACCTCGATTACGCCATGAGCGTGATCGTGGCGCGGGCGCTGCCGGACGCGCGCGACGGGCTCAAGCCCGTGCACCGGCGCATCCTTTACGCCATGAACGAGGGCGGCTATGCCTCGGGCAAGGCGCATCGCAAGTCGGCCCGCATCGTCGGCGACGTGATGGGCCAATACCATCCGCACGGCGACCAGGCGATCTACGACGCCATGGTGCGCATGGCGCAGGACTTCGCCATGCGCCTGCCTCTGCTCGACGGCCAGGGCAATTTCGGCTCCATGGACGGCGATCCCGCGGCCGCGATGCGTTACACCGAAATCCGCATGTTCCCCGCGGCCGAGGCGCTGTTGGCCGATATCGACCGCGACACGGTAGATTTTCAGCCCAACTACGACGACAGCCGGCAAGAGCCGGTGGTGCTGCCGGCGCAGTTTCCCAATCTGCTGGTCAACGGCGCGGGCGGCATCGCCGTCGGCATGGCCACCAACATTCCGCCCCACAATTTGGGCGAGGTGGTCGGCGCCTGCCTGGCCTATCTCGACAACCCAGGCCTCGGCATCGACGAGTTGATGGCCTTCATGCCCGGTCCGGATTTTCCGACCGGCGGCATCATTCTCGGCGTCCAGGGCATCCGCCAGGGTTATCACACCGGGCGCGGCTCCATCGTCGTGCGCGGCCGCGCCATGGTCGAGGAGATCCGCAAGGACCGCGAGGCGCTGGTCATTACCGAGATTCCGTACCAGGTGAACAAGTCGGTGATGATCGAGAAGATCGCCGAGGCGGTACGCAACAAGCGCATCGAAGGCATCAGCGATCTCCGCGACGAGTCCGACCGCGACGGCGTGCGGGTGGTGGTCGAGCTCAAGCGCGACGCCATGGCCGAGATCGTCCTGAACCAGCTCTATCGCTTCACGCCGCTGCAAACCTCGTTCGGCGTGAACATGCTGGCGCTGGACCACGGCAAGCCGGAGCTGATGAACCTCAAGCAGATCATCGCCGCGTTCGTCGAGTTCCGCGAAGAGGTCATCACCCGCCGGACGCGGCATCTTCTGGCCAAGGCGCGCGAGCGGGCGCATATCTTGATCGGCCTGGCCGTCGCCGTCGCCAACATCGACGAGGTTATCCGGGTCATTCGCGCCGCGCCCGATCCGCAATCGGCGCGGGCGGCGCTGACCGGCCGCGATTGGCCGCTGTCCGACGTCGGAACGCTGCTGGCGCTGATCGACGACCAGGGCGCGGTCTCGGACAAGGGCTCGTACCGGCTGTCGGACGAGCAGGCGCGCGCCATTCTCGATCTGCGCCTGCAGCGGCTGACCGCGCTCGGCCGCGACGAGATCGCCGACGAGCTCAAAGCGCTCGGCAAGGAGATCGCCGACTACCTGGAGATACTGTCGAGCCGCGTGCGCTTGCTCGGAATTCTGCGCGACGAGCTGAAGACCATGAAGGACCGGTTCGACACGCCCCGGCGCACGGAAATCCAGGCGAACGAATTCGAGCACGAGCCTGAA
>DASQHM010000016.1:0-63774 GCA_035632095.1 Candidatus Cybelea sp.
GCGGCGCCGGCGCCGAAATCAAAGGTCGGCCACGAGCCGACCGACACTGCGGAAGTGCGCCGTGTCGCCCTCGGCAACGATGAGCGGCTGCCCGAACACCTGAAACCGAAACGGTGAGGCGGCGAAGCGCCGGACTTTCCCGCGAAAAAACGGCGGCACCGCAAAGTGCCGCCGTCAAGTCAAGGGGAGGGGACTACTCGGACGCTACTCGTACGCACTGCCACGCTACAAAACACTGGTCGTGTCGGCGCCGCGCCGGCTCGGCCGGCAAGATGCGGCCTACGACAGCGAGTTGGTCGCCGCCGATAGCTCCGTCCACCAGAATAAGGATGACGTCGCATAACTGCCTGGCGGACGCAGTATCGACGGCGTCTTGGTGCGAGTTGCGGCCTTCGCTCGCGAAGTCTTTGGATGCCCATGGGCCGCTTTGCGTCTCGCGGCGCGGCGTGTCGATCGGGTTTCCTGCCCCGTCCGACAGTGCCGCTTGCTGGATGGATTGCCGGTCCGGCCGGCGCGCTTGTCGCCACGCCCGAGCGTCGCGCGTCGCGTCGTAGCCGAGACCAATGTGCGCTTCCTGTTCGATCCCATTAAGACCACTTTTGACTTCCGCTACGCCTGCCCACCGTAATGCAGAGCAAGGCGCGTGCCAGGGCGGCATGGTTTACGGGCGGATGGTGCCGGATCAACGCCTTAGCGGCCGATCGGGGCCAAGGCCTGGCCGGGCGTTCGGCAATTCGTAAGGCAGGCCGACGGAGCGCGGCCGAGAAGCGTCGGCCGGTATTACGTATCCTCTTGAATTAACTATAAAAATTCAACGCCCGGCACGCTCGTGCCGGATCATCGCGGCGGCCTTTTCGGCGATCATGATGGTCGGCGCATTGGTGTTGCCCGAGGTGATGGTCGGCATGATCGACGCATCGGCGATGCGAAGGCCGCCGATGCCGCGCACGCGCAATCGGTCGTCCACGACCGCGAGGCTGTCTTGTCCCATGCGGCAGGTCCCGACCGGATGAAAGATCGTGGTGCCGATATCGCCGGCCGCCTTGGCGAGGTCGTCGTCGCTCTCGACCTGCGGTCCGGGCTTGAATTCTTCCGGCTCGAAGCGCGCCAACGCCTTTGCGGCGCAAATTCGCCGCGTCAAACGCATGGCGTCGGCGGCGACCTGTCTGTCCTCGGGCGCCTGCAGGTAGTTCGGACGGATTTTCGGATGCGCGCTCGGATCGGCGCTCCGGATGCGCACGTGGCCGCGGCTCAACGGTTGCAGGTTGCACACGGACGCCGTGAACGCCGGAAACTTGTGCGGCGGCGCGTCGAACCGGTCGAGGCTCAGCGGCTGCACGTGATATTCCAGGTTGGGCGCCACGCGCCCCGGGTCGCTCTTCGCGAAGCACCCGAGTTGGCTCGGCGCCATGGTGAGCGGCCCGCGCTTGAACAGAAAATATTCGAGGCCCATGCCGACGCGCCCGAGCAGGCTGTTGGCGCGTTCGTTCAAGGTGCGCGTGTTCTTGACCTTATACGCCATGCGGATCTGCAGATGGTCCTGCAGATTTTCGCCGACGCCGGCCAGCTCGTGGCGCACGGGAACGCCGAGCGAGTGCAGCAATTCGCCCGGGCCAATTCCGGACACCTGCATTATTTGCGGCGAGCCGATCGCGCCGGCCGCGAGCACGACTTCGCCCTGCGCCTTGGCAAATCGCTGTTGACCTTGATGGGTGAATTCGACGCCGGCCACGCGGCCGCCTTCGACGCGGAGTCCCGTGACCATGGCGCCGGTCAAGACCTGGAGGTTGGCGCGGCTCTGCACCGGCCGCAGGAACGCCTTGGCCGTGTTCCAGCGCACGCCGCGCTTCTGGTTGACCTGGAAGTACCCGCAGCCCTCGTTGTCGCCGCGGTTGAAGTCGTCGGTTCGCGGAATGCCGACCTCGGCGGCGGCGTCGCGAAACGCTTCGAGGATTTCCCACGTCAGGCGCATTTCCTCGACGCGCCATTCGCCGCCGGAACCGTGAAATTCGTCGGCGCCGCGAACCTGATCCTCCGAGCGCTTGAACAGCGGCAGCACGTCGTCCCAGGACCAGCCGACGTTGCCGAGCTGCCGCCAATGGTCGTAATCGCGCGCCTGTCCGCGCATGTAGATCATCCCGTTGATGGACGAGCAGCCGCCGAGCACGCGGCCGCGCGGATAGTTCAAGGCGCGGCCGTTCAAGCCTTGCTCGGCCTCGGTCTTGAAGCACCAATCGGTGCGCGGATTGTTCTGGGTGTAGAGATAGCCGATCGGGATGTGGATCCAGATGTAGTTGTCCTTGCCGCCGGCTTCCAAAAGCAGAACGCGCGAACCGGGATCGGCGCTCAACCGGTTCGCCAAGACGCAGCCGGCGCTGCCGGCGCCGATCACGACATAGTCAAACGTGCCGAATTCCGCGGGCGAGACGGTGCCCATAGTCGCTGCCCTCTTAGCGCCGGCGTGCGTTTCGAGCGTCTAGCCGCCGCCGATGCGCCGGTAAATGAAGCCGGGCGGGGTCGCCGAGCTTTCCCGCGACGCGATTTCCACCAGCGCGGCGTGATCGGCCGAGAGACCGCAGGCGGGATCGGTCGCCGCCGCATTGCCGGTGATCGCGAAGGCCTGGCACCGGCAGCCGCCCCAATCCACTTCGCGGCGTTCGCAGGACCGGCAGAGCTCCGGCATCCAATCGGTGCCGCGAAACATCTCGAAGGCCCGCGAATCGCGCCATATGGCCGCCAACGGCCGCCCGCCCACACGCTCGAATTCGAGGCCCTCGATGCTTTCCGCCGCATGACAGGGCAAGACTTTTCCGGCCGGCGAGATGTTCAGGAACTGCCGGCCCCAGCCGCCCATGCACGCCTTGGGCTGCCGCGCGTAGTAGTCCGGGACCACGTAGTCGATGGTCAGCACGCCCTTCAAGCGCTCGCGCGCCGCTTCGACCGTCGCGGTCGCGCGTTCCAATTCGGCGCGGGTCGGCATGAGGGCGGCGCGGTTCTTCAGCGCCCAGCCGTAGTACTGGACGTGGGCGACTTCGAGCCGGCGCGCGTCAAGCTCCACGGCGAGATCGATGAAGGCCCGCAGATTGTGGAGGTTCTGCCGATGCACCACGGCATTGAGCGTGAGCGGCAAGCCGAGCTCGCGCACGATGCGCCCGACCGCAAGTTTCTTCGCGTGCCCCCCGGCGTAGCCGCCGATGCGATCGGCGTTGGCGGCTTCGACGTCCTGGAACGACAGTTGGACATGGTCAAGTCCGGCATCGACGAGGCGCGCGAGGCGAGGCTTGTCGAGCAGCACGCCGGAGGTGATTAGGTTGCTGTAGAGGCCGACCTTGGCGGCGCAGGCGACGAGTTCCTCGAGATCCTTTCGCGCCGTCGGCTCGCCGCCCGAAAAGTGCACTTGCAGCACGCCCATGCGGGCGGCTTCCTCGAGCACCGTTCGCCAGGTCGCCGTGTCCAGCTCGGCCGCGGCGCGTTCGAGCTCCAGCGGGTTCGAGCAATAGGGACATTGCAGCGGGCAGCGATGGGTGAGTTCCGCCAGCAGCGCGAAAGGTGGCGAGGGGATCGATGCGGGTGCGTTCATGCTTCCATGAATCCCTTGTCCGCCAGGTCCTGCAGCATGGCCGTCACGTCGCGGCCGACCACGTCGCGGGGTGCCGAGAATTTCGCGGCCAAGCCGTCGGCGATGGCGGACACGCTTGCCTGCCCGTCGCAAAGCTTGAGAATCTCCACCGCGATCTCGTCAGGCATGAGCACGCGCTCCGGCGCCAGGAGCAGCCATTGCTTGCGCGTCTCGTCGAAACGGAACTTCACGTGGCGCGGCAGGTGCGGCACGCTGGTGTCGCCGATTTCGACGCGGCCCTTCATTGCTCGTTGGGCACGAATGCGCCCGGCGGTATGTGGCCCGGCTCCACATAGGCGTAGTAGAGCGCATCGAGTTGCGACCACAGCACGTCGCATTTGAAGTAGAGCGCGTCCAGGACCAGTTGCTGCTGCTCCGGTGTGCGCGCCTCGCGCTTGCAGTATTCGAGCGCATAGTCGGCGTCGCGCGGTGCCTGCGACAGTCTGGCATTGAAGTAGGCTAGGGTCTTTTCGCTCACGAACGGATAGCCGGCCAGCATGCCCGACACCCGCTCGGAAATGATCCCGGGCGAGAACATTTCGGTGAGGGACGAGGCGACCGCTTCGAGCAGGCTGCGCTCGCGCACGAAGCGCACATAGGCCTCGACGGCGAAGCGCGTGCCGGCCAGGGCGCCGCGCTCGGAAATGACATAGGCCCGGTCGAGGCCGAGATCGTCGGTCAAGGCCAGCCAGCGCACGATGCCGCCTTCGCCCGGCTGGCCGCCGTCGTGATCGACCAGGCGCTGGCGCCAAACGCGACGCAGCTCGGGATCTTCGGCGCGGCCGATCAGCGAGCCGTCCTTCAGCGGAATGTGGCTTTGGTAGCAATAGCGGTTGAGCGCCCAGGCCTGCACCTGGCCCTTGTTGAGCTTTCCACTGTGCAGACGCTTATGAAACGGGTGCAGATTGTGATAGCGCTCGGCCCCGATGGCCTTGAGGCGCGCCTCCAGCTCGGCGGGCGTCAGCAGGCGGCTCAGTGTCATCGTGGTCATAACGCGATCTCCATGCCGTCGTGGGCGACGCTCCAGCCCGCCGCCTCGCAGGCTCGGCGCTCGGCCGAATCCGATGCCAGGATCGGATTGGTATTGTTGATGTGAATGAACACGCGCCGCCGGATGCCGAGCGGCGCCAGCGCGGCCATGGATCCTTTGTCGCCCGATATGCTCATGTGCCCCATGCGGGCGCCGGTCTTGGTCCCGACGCCGGCCCGCTGCATCTCGTCGTCGCGCCACAGCGTACCATCAAAGAACAGGAGTTCCGCGCCCTTGAGCCGCGCCGCCAGGTCCGCCGACAAGCCCGCGCATCCGGGCACGTAGTGCAGCGACTTGCCGCCGGCCGAGCTCCTGAGCGTCAGGCCGATCGTATCGCCTGCTTGCGTGCCGAAACCCGGGCCTGCGGCGGCGTCTTCCAGGTAGAGCGCGATCTTGCCGGGCACGGCGAATGCTTCCGCCTCGATGCCAAGCATGGTTCCCTCGGCATCCCGCAAGGCCGTGCGTTCGCCGAGCGGCAAATTTTCCCGGCGCACCAGGTCGCGGTTCAGGACGTTGAAGATGCTGTTGGCGGCGAGCACGTCGCGCACGCGGCTGCTGGCGTAGACGGAGAACGGTTGGCTTTCCCGAAGCGTCAGCAGCCCCGCCACATGGTCCACATCGCCGTTGGTCAGCAACGCCGCGGCGATGGGGCTGTGGCGCTTGCCTTGGCGCGGATGCAGTGCCGGCGTCGCGGCGATCTGCCGGCCAAGGTCGGGTGAGGTGTTTAGGAGAATCCAACGCTCGCCGTCATCACTGACGGCGAGCGAGGATTGGGTGCGAGGTTGAAATGCAGGGTCGCCCCGGCGGACGCGACGACAATTATCGCAGTTGCAGTTCCACTGCGGAAAGCCGCCGCCCGCGGCCGAGCCGAGCACTATGATCCGCACGCGACACGGACCTTCCTCGCGCGATTAAATCGAGTCTCGACGCCTTAGGCGACGAGCGCGCACGCGTAAGAATTGATTTCCAGGCCGACGGCCACTTCGACGATCTTCGGCGTCTTCCACATAGGCTTCTTCCCTCTCCTCGGGGTTGCAACCGTCGGCGGCTGTGCCGACCGGACGGAACCATTATTCCTGCGCCTTGGCGCAACATCAACCATGAAATTATTAAGTGAATTCAGCTAGTTGATCCAGTCAAGCAGCCTGGGGAGCGCGCCGGATGGCGCCGCGCTGCGGGTCATAGCCGATCGTGGCCGCGGCAAAGAACGCCAAACCGCATCCAGCAACGACCGCGCAGGACAGGTAATCGAGCCGCCCGTAGAGCGCAAAGCGGATCAATTCGATCACGTAGGTGAACGGATTCACGCGCGCGAGCCAGTAGACCGCGTCGGCGCCGTTCTCCTGCAGCTTCCACATCGGATAGAGCGCCGAGGACAGAAAGAACATCGGGAAGATCACGAAGTTCATGGTGCCGGCGAAGTTCTCGAGCTGCTTGATGCTGACCGATAGCAGCAGGCCGAGCGCGCCGAGCATCAATCCGCCGGCGATCAGCGCCGGCAGCACGCTTGCCATGCCGGCCCAGGGAATGTCGACGCCGACCAGGCGCGCAACGATGATGAACGCATAGGCCTGCAGCACGGACAGCGCCGCGCCGGCGATCAGCTTGCACAGCAGCAGATACCAGCGCGGCAACGGCGCCGTCAGCAGCAGCCGCATCATGCCCATCTCGCGGTCGTAGACCATCGAGAGCGACGACTGCATGCCGTTGAACAGCAGCACCATGCCGAGCAGTCCCGGCACCACATAGACCTGGTACTCCACATAGGTTTCGTAGGGCGGCATGATCGAAACGCCGAGCACGTTCTGGAATCCGGCGGCGAAAACCAGCAGCCACAGCGCCGGGCGCACCAAGGCGGAAAACAATCGTCCGGTCTGATTGAAAAAGCGAAGCGCCTCGCGGCTGGCGACGGCGTAGAGTGCGCTCAAGGCATGGGCGGGGCGCATGGCGGGCCTCCGGTCAGAAGTGGCACTTGGACTCCGGCTTGTCGAAACCGAGCGTATCAAGGTTGTTGGTCGCGTGCTGGAACTGCGGCAGCGGCGCCGTGGCCACCACCCAGTTGCTGTCCGCGAGCATCAAGGGCTGGCGGAGTTGATTGTCCCACGGCCGGAAGCTGAGCGAGGCGCCTTTGTACCCGTCGAGCGAAAGCTGCGGGGACTTGAGATAGGCCGCGATCTTGCCGAAATCCGCCGACGCGGTGCGCATCGCAGCCTCGCCGAGCGCGCGGACCGCGATCCAGGCCGCCCAATCGGCGCTTTGCATCTGCCGGCCGGTCTTGCGCTGGAAGCGGCGCAAGAGTTGCGGCGCGCCATCGCGCTCGAAGGCCCAGGACCAGGCCACGGGCGCGAGGCCGGCGGTGCCGACGACCGGCCGCGGCAGCTGCGTGGCGTAAGGAACATAGCGGCCGAATTCGCCGTCGGTATCGGCCACGAACACCACGTCGTAGTCGGCGCCGCCGGTCAGCAAGGCGAGGTTGTCGGAATCGCGCGCGCGCGGGTCGTTGCCTAGAACAAACTTGCGCATCTCGACGATTTTCGCGCCGAATTTCGCCGCCGAATGCTGGAACGCCTCGGTCAGCGCCGCGTCTTCCCGCAACGGCCCCTGCAGCACCAGGACCTGACGCCATTTTTTTGCCAGCAAGAACTCGGCCAGCGCGTCCATGCGCATGGCGCGGGAGGGGATGGTATGCAGCAGGTTCCCCTGGCAGGCGCCGGCGCGCAGCTCATCGCTCTCCGCCGATACGTTGAGAAGCACGTACGGTTTGTCGCGAAGCATCTTGGCGACGTCCGCGGTCACGGCATCGGGCGCGTCGATCAGAAAGACCTGAACGCCCTTCAACTCCTTGAGCGAATTCGCCGCCGCGACCATAGCCGCCGCATCCGCCGCCTCGGCCTTTTCCAACGCGAATTCCAGCCCGAACGGCTGTCCGTTCAAGTTGATTTCATCGATACCGAGCTCGGCACCCGCGTCGGGACGTCCGCCAGGCGACAGCAGCAATCCCGCATACGCCCACTTGTCGTCGTAACGCGGATCGTCGGTCAGGCCGAGATAACCGATGCGCAGCGTCGTTCCGGCGAACGCGGGCGCTGCGATCGTCCAGACGGCGAGCAGCAGCGCCGCGCCGATCCAAGCAGCAGCCCGCCGTTCAATCATCGATCAAGACGCCGTAGGGATAGCGGCCGACGGCAACCGACTTGATCACCTTCTCGCTGCCCGCATCGACGATGGTTATGTCGTCGCTGCCGCCGTTGGCGACGAACAGGCGCTTGCCGTCGCGGCTCAAGGTGATGCCCCACGGCCGTTTGCCGACAAGAATGAAGTTGCGCGTCTTCCGGCTTGCCACGTCGATCACGGCAACATGGTTGGCATGGCCGAGCGTGACGAACGCCGTCTTGCCGTCGGCCGAAATCACCAGGCCGACCGGAGCGATCTCGTCCTGGCGAAATCCCTTCGGTTCGAACTTGATGCGATCGACGATCTTGTTGCTCGCGACATCGATGATATCGACCATGCCGGCGATTTCGGCGGAAACCCAAAGCTGCTTCGCATCGGGCGTGAGCGCGAAGCGGCGCGGGCGCTGATCGGTCAGGATCGTGGCTGTGACTTTGCGGCTCGCCACGTCGACGGCCGAAACGAGATTGGATGCTTCCGCCGCCACGTAGACAGTTGCCTGGTCCGGCATGAGCTGCACGCCCTCCGGTTCGAGGCCGATCTTGACCGTGGCGACCTGCTTCTTGGCCGCGATGTCGATGACTGATAGCCCGCCGGCGTCCTCGTTGCTGACCAGGAGATGCTTGCCCGCCGTGTCTATGTCGAAAGCCTCGGGGTCGGGGACATCCGAAATGTGGTCGACGTCGGCAAGCTTGGCGACGTCGATGACGTCGATGCGGTCGGAATCGCCGCAGGCCACGTAGATTTTCGACTGATCGGCGTTGAACTTCATGCCGCGCGGGCGTTTGCCGGTCTTGATGGACGCGACCTTTTCGTAAGTCGCGCCGTCGAGCACCGTCAGCACGTCGCCCTTCTCGTTGCTCACGAAGATGCGCCCCGTTCCCTTGGCGGCGGCGTTCGACGCAGCAAAGCCGAGAGCGGCGATCAAGACGACGAGCGAGACGGTCGCGAAGCGGGCCTGCAAGATCATGACATCGAGTACCCCAAGATGATGTTCGCCGCGATCAACCGGCCGGCGGCCCGCCGCGCCGTCCGGAAGGCGGGCCGGTCAGCGACAGGAACGCATCGGCCAGGGTCGCCTTGCCGGTCTCGCGCATGAGATCGGCCGGCGTGCCGGTCTTCAACACCTTGCCTTTGTGCAGCACGACCACTCGATCGGCCTTGTCCACCTCTTCGACCAGATGCGTGGCCCAGAGCACGCCGATCCGGCGATCCCGGCATAGTTGCTGCACGTAGGCGAGCAGGTCGCGGCGGCTGGCCGGATCGAGGCCGACCGTCGGTTCGTCCATGAGCAGGATCTGCGGCTCGTGCAGCAGCGCGCGGGCCAGCTCGACGCGCCGGCGCGTGCCGCCGCTCAGCGCCCGCGCCTTGTCGCCGGCGCGCTCGGTCAAGCCAAGCCTCGCAAGCTCTTCATCGATGCGCGACTTGGCGCGGGCCGACGGCATGCCGTGCAGGCGCGCGTGAAAGCGCAGGTTCGCCGCCACCGTCAGGTCGAGATCGACGGTCGGCTGCTGGAACACGACGCCAAGTCCGGCCAGGGCAGGGACGGCGTTGACCCGGATGTCGTGGCCATCGACGCGGATATTGCCGGAATCCGCGACGAACAATCCGGTCAGTAGCTGAAACAACGTGGTCTTGCCGGCGCCGTTCGGGCCAAGCAGGGCGACGAATTCGCCGGGCGCGACGGTGAGGCTCGCGCCGTCGAGCGCCTTGACGGTTCCATAGGATTTGACGGCGTTCTCGACACTCAAGCCGCTCATGACTTGGCGATCCCCGCCAACAATTCGGGGTACCTGTCGAGCAGGCGGCGGCGCAAATCGTCGATGGCGGCGCTTTCCGGGTTGCGCGGGCGCGGCAGTTCGACCTTGTAGTCGAGCACCACGCGGGCCGGGCCGGGCGACAGAAAGAGCACGCGGTCCGCCAGGCAGAGCGCCTCGCGCAGGTCGTGCGTCACGAACAGGACCGTCGTGGGGTGACGCTGCCACAGCTCGAGCAATTGGCCGCGCAAACGCTCGGCGGTCGGCGCGTCCAGGGACAGGAACGGCTCATCGAGCAACAGCAAGCGCGGTTCGTTGACGAAGGCGCGCGCCAACGCGACGCGCCGCTGCATGCCGCCGGACAATTGGCCGGGATTGGCGTCGAGAACGTCGTCCAACTGCATTTCCGCGAGCAGCGCTTCCGCCAGGCCCGGCCCGCGGCTCGGACGCGGCAAGCCGAGGCGCACGTTGTCCCGCACGGTCAGCCAAGGCATCAGTCGCGGCATCTGGAAAACATAGCCGATGCGCGGGGCTTCGCCGTCCGCCCCGGCGATCCGCACATGGCCTTCAAAGGCCTTGTCGAGCGCGCTGATGATGTTCAGCAACGTGGTCTTGCCGCAACCGGAAGGCCCGACGATGCAGGCGAATTGACCCTCCGGAACGGCGAAGTCGAGGCCTTGGATCGCGATCCGCGCGGCGCCGTTGCCGGCTCCGGCAAAGCGTTTGCGCTCGATCTGCACTTCGAGGCTGTTCATTGCCGCCACCCGGTCAGCCGCCGTTCCAGCGGCCGGACGGCCGCCATCTCCACGCCAAGCACGACGGCGATGAAGGCGAAAGTATAGGCAAGCACCCCGGCGATGTCGAAATACTGGAAGAACACGTTGAGCTCGAAGCCGACTCCGTTCGACCGTCCGATGAGTTCGACCACCAGCACGAGTTTCCAGATCAGGGCGAGCCCGTTGCGCGCCGAGGCCATGAAATAGGGATAGAGCTGCGGCAGATAGACCTTGGAAAGACGGCGGTCCCAGCGCAGCCGCAGCACTTCGGCCACTTCGAGCAAGTCGCGGTCCACTGCGCGCGCGCCTTCGCGCATGGTCACGGCGACGGTCGGGATCTTGTTCAGCGCCACCGCAAAGATCGCCGCGGCGTCGGTCAATCCGAGCCACACGTAGCACAGGATCATGATCACCAAGGCCGGCAGGTTCAGGCCCAGCACCAGCCAAAGATCGAACAACCGATCGACCGAACGATGCTGGCCCATCACGATGCCGATCACCGCGCCGATGGTCATGGCCACGATGAAGCTCGCGGCTACGCGAAACAGCGTCATGCCGAGGTGAAACAGCAGATCGCCCTGGGTGACCTGCCGAATGAGCCTGGCCCCGACCGCGAAGGGGCTCGGCAACAGCGAGCTGTCCGCCAGCGACCCCGCGACCTGCCAAAGCAGGAGCAGCAGCACGAGCGAGATCAAGCGCAGCGCGATGTCGGATCGTGCGAAGCCCACCGCCGTCAAACCTCGCACCGCCGCCGCATCATTCGGAGGCGCCGGTCCAAAACGTTCCCGGCGTGACGTTCGCGCTCGGTCCGACCATGTCGGCGCCGGCCAATTCGAACAGGATCGGCATCAGCTTCTCGGCCGCGGCGATTTGACCCGCATTGCTGACGGGCGTGATTCCGGCGCGATAGGACGCGCGAAGTGCCGCGAACGTCGCATCATTCTCGGCCTCGGTGAGGGGACGGATGCGATCCCACTCGGCATCGGAGGCGGCCAAGAGCTGCTTTGCCCGCCGCGAGGCTTTGAGGAACCCGCCGATGGCGTCTGGTTCCTGCCTGGCCCATTTCTCGCTGAAGACCCAGCCGATGATGGGCGGCGGCTCGCTCAAGCCGAGCGCCGGCAGCATATCGCGCACTTGAATCAGTTCGCGGTATCCGGCCGCCTTCAGGCGCGCCTCGTAGTGCCAGAAGTTCAACACCGCCTGCAGCTCGCCCTTCTGGATCAGGGCATTGAGCAGGGGCGGCGCGCCGAACACCGGCTCGACGTCCTTGGCCAAATCCATGCCCAGGGTCTTTCGCGCATAGGCGCGCAGCATGATCCAGCTCTTGTCCGTCGGGCCTCCGGCAATGCCCACGCGGCGGCCCTTCAGGTCGGCGACGGTCCGCGCCTTTGAATCGCCCGGCACCATGACGCCGCCGGTGGCGCCCGAATGGGATGCAAAAGTGAAGTCGGCGCCCTCGGCGCGCCGGCGCGACACCCAAAGCCAATCTGTCACGATCACATCGACCGCGCCCGCCTGGAGCGCCACCGTGGTGCCGTCCTTGCCCGCGAGTTCGACGACCTTCACCGCCACATCGTTGGCGCGATCCAAGGCGTTGTGGACGATGACGTCCAACTCCCAGTTGACGGTGCCGAACTTGAGTACGGCCACGCGCACGTTCAGCGGCGCCTCGCGCAACGCCGGGGGAATGCCCGGCGCTGCTGCCGCGGCGGCGAGCTTCAGAAACGAGCGTCTGGAATGCATCGAGAAATCCATAAATGCGGCGGCGCTTCGCTCAATGGGCGGGCGTGCGCTGCTCGATGCCGTAGGCGGCGTAGATGCGATGCACCGTACCATCGGCGATCAGCTTGTCCAGGGCCTTGTTGATGCTGTCGACCAGGGCGTCGTCCGCCTTGCGCATCCCGACGGCGACCGTCCAATTCAACTCGGCGACGCTCTGGAATCCGGCAGATACCTTCACCGGCGCTGCCTGATGCGTGAAGTTGTAATAGCCCACGGACGCCGGAGAAGCCGCGGCAACGTCGATTTCGCCGTTGCCGAGTGATTCGAGCATCTCGTCTTCGAAGGTGAAGGGAATTGTGCCGGTCCCGTTGTGTCCAAGCTCCAGACGCGCGAGTGATCCGACGATGGCCCCGATCCGCAGCGTCGGGGGCAGCGCCTTGTACGTTGCAACGGGTTCGACCTCGCGCCGAAATGCCAAGACGACGCCGCCTTCCTGGTAGGGGCGCGACAGCCGCACGTGCCGGTCATCCTGGACTTCCTTGTCGACGATCGAGTCCAGCACGATGTCGCAGTCGACCCGCGCGACGTGGAAGGGGAAGATCACCCAGCCGATTTCCAGACCGACGCCGAGTTCCTCGGCGAGCGCCCTGCCGAGCTCGATCTGGATGCCGGATTTCGGCCCGGATTTCGCGGCGAATGGCAACGCGTTCGGATTGGCGCAGAGCATGATGCTGCCGCGCTCCTTGATCGAGGCGAGCGGGCGCGCTTCCGCGTTCGAAGCCATAGCGAGCAGCGCGGCCGACAGGCATGCAAGTCCACGTGTCTGGTTCATTGCGTGCCCTCGGGCTTGATGTTGCGAATGAAGGCGATCAAATCCTTGATCTGATCGTCCTTGAAACTGCCGCCGAAAGCCGGCATGCGGCCTGTCTTGCCGTGACGGATTCGGTCAGCGATGAAGGCGTCGGTTTGCGGCGTGTTCATGAGTTGCGGCCCGCGTCCGGCTTTCCGTCCGGTATTTTCATGACACCAGCCGCAACCGTTGGCGGCGAAAATCTGCTTGCCGCGAGCCGCATCGCCGCCGGACCACACGGCGCTTGCGTTGCTTGCCGCCGCCGGATCCTCCGCCGCATATGCCTGCCATCCGGCTATCGCCAAGACGCCGCCGACGGAAAAAGCTGCAACAAGAACGACTGCAAGTCGATGCATCGGAACTACGATCAATCGTGCCGGCGCGGTCGGGTGGGACGGGGGCAAGCCCGTCCCACCCATGGCGCTTACTTCAGGCTATAGACAATCAATGAGCCGGTGTCCTTCGGCATATTGCCGAATTGACCGCCGAACAATGGACCATAGCCTTCGCCGACGAGGCTCGGCCCGCCGGTGACGACGGCAACGTACTGTTTGCCGTCGGCCATGTAGCTGATGATGCCGCCGTTATGCTCGGCGCCATCGTTGCCTTTCCACAAGTCCTTGCCGTTGCGCGCATCGACCGCGTGCAGCCAACCGCGCATATCCGGCACGAACACCAGGTTGCCCGCCGTGGACAGCAAGCTCGCCAGCGGTGGTTCCGGGAAATCCATCTTCCATTTCAGCTTGCCGGTGATCGGATCGCGCGCGTCGAGATGGCCGTGCGCCTTGCCGTTCGGCGGATTGACCAAGGTGAATTCGGCCGCGATGTTGAGCTGCGCCTGCGGTTCGGTCACCGGGGTCGTCTTCTGCACGGTCAGGTCCATGCACCACTCGTTGGCGATCTTGTAGTAAAGGCCGGTGCCGGGATTGTACGAGCCGGAGTTCCAGCTGATGCCACCGGCAATCGCCGGGCAGAGAGACTTCGCCGGTCCTTCGGGCAGGTCGCGCCGTCCGACCAGCTCGCCCGTCTTGGTGATGTCCTTCACGAAATTGATGTTGTCGGCGAGCTTGTAGACGTTCTCCACCTTGGCGTTGGCGCGGTCATAGACGAAGATGAACCCGCCCTTGTTCGGGTGCACGTAGTACTTCTTGCCGCCGCGATCGATGGCGACGAACTCGCCCACGGCGCTGTCGAAGTCCCAGGCGTCGTGTGGCAATTCCTGGTGATAGAATTTGAGCTTGCCGGTGTCGGGATCGAGCCCGATCACCGAGGTGGTGTAGAGATTGTCGCCAGGTCGCGCTCCCTTGGTCTTCCAATCGGATCCGCCCCAATCGTAGAGCGGCGCCGGATTGGCGGTGCCCCACCAAATCGTGTTGGTTTCGGCATCGTAGGTTCCCGGCATCCAGCCGCCGCCGCCGCCGGTGCGCCAGCTTTCGTTGCCCCAGGTCTTCATCGCCTCGTCGGTGCCGGCGACGGTGAGGAATTCCCAGAGCTTCTTGCCGGTTTTCGCGTCCACGCCGAAGATCGGTCCGCGGCCGGGCCATTCGCCGCCCTGACTGCCGATGATCACCTTGTCCTTGACGAACAGCGGCGCGCCGGTGAACCCGACGGTCAATTTCTGCGAATTGACCAGCTTGGTTTCCCAAACCGGCTTGCCGGTCTTCATGTCGAGCGCGATCAAGCGCCCGTCGACCGTACCGATGTAGAGATTGCCCAACCCCATGGCCATGCCGCGGTTGTAGGGCGAATGGGTCTGCCTGGCGACGAGTTCCTCGTCGAGTTTGGGCGTGTAGGCCCAGAGCTGCTCGCCGGTGGCGCCGTTCAGCGCCGTCACCTTGCTGTACGAGCCCGAGTAGTACAGCACGCCGTTATAGGCCAACGGCATGGACTGAATGCCGCGGGTCGAGCGTGTTTCCTGGTGGATCCAGGCAATCCGGAGGTTCTTGACGTTCTCGGTGGTGATCTGCTTCAAGCCGCTGTAGTGCCACGACTTGTAGCTTCCATGATAGGTGACCCAATTGTTCGGGTCCTTGTCGGCATTCATCAAGGTGTTGGCGTCGACGCCTTGGGCGCGTACCGGCCCAAGCATCAAAGCCATGCCCAACGCCGCGAGGCTTGCGGACGCGAAAAGTGACCTGCCACTGACGCTCATTGAGGTTCCCTCCTCTGATTGTTGTTGTTCTACGGCGCACCCCCCGCGATGGCGCGCGTCAGCGCTTAACGGCAATCCGCTGTTACCAATGCCTCCTTGATCAGAAATTTTCGATACTCGAAAAACGCGCATCGGTGGAGCGCGCGGGACCATTACGTCTCGGAAACTTCGGATATCTCGCTATAGAGCGCGGCCCTTCGTCAACTGGATTCGTCATGTCTTTCAACGAATACGTGTGATGCGAAAGCGTCATGGGGGCCGGAAAGGCGCTAGGAGCCGCCGCGAGGCCGTGAATATGATCTGCCGTGCATCAGGCGGGGAAGGCTGGAATGTTCCGACGGGCAACACTTTTGCTGGCAGCGCTGGTCGCCGTGGGCAGTCTGGCCGCCGCCGCCGCCCAAGCCGCCGATGCGATCCGCATCGGCTTCGCCATCGCACAGACGGGGGGCCTCGCCGGCACCGGCAAAGCCACGCCCTTGGCTACCCAGATGTGGGCCGAGGACGTGAACGCCAAGGGCGGATTGCTCGGCCGCAAGGTCGAACTGGTCGTCTATGACGACCAAAGCAATCCGGCGGCGGTGCCCGGCATCCACATCAAGCTGATCGACGTCGACAAGGTCGAACTGGTGGTGTCGGGTTACGCCACCAACATGGTGGTGCCCGCCATGCCGATCATCATGCAGCGCGGCTTGCTATTCATGGGGCTGTTCGGCGTCGCCATAAACGACCTGGCCCAATTCAAGCATGCCGGGAAACAGGTCGTGCTTTATCCGAAGGAATATAAGTCGGGCAACTTCAAGTAGCCGAACTCCGACATCAAGCGCTAACAATTCGGCGAGCGGCCACATGAGCGATTGACCGGCAGCGGCGAGGGGCGTAGTTACGGCCGCGTAACCGCGCTTCGGAATGCCCGTGCCAGACATCTATCGCCTCTACAAGAAAATCTTCGATTCATTCGAAGCACCCGTGTCCCGTTTCGATTGCGGTCGCATGTGCGCCCCGCACAACGACGGCGAGCCGGTATGCTGCTCGACCCGCTACGCCGTGCCAGTGGTGGAGAAGGAAGAGTACCGGCTGTTGCGTTCGCGTACCGACATGTGGCGCCGCTACAAGCCCGACGACGCAGTCGGCCGTCAGATCGTGGACGAACTGCCCACCACCTGCCTCGCGGTCGAGTGCCGCGGCGCCCGCCATTGCGAGCGCGACAACCGGAGCCTGGCATGCCGCGCCTTTCCGTTCTTCCCGTATCTGACGCGCGAAGGCGAATTCATCGGTCTCGGCTATTACTGGACGTTCGAGGATCTCTGCTGGGTCATCTCGAATCTGCAAGTCGTCGACAAGGCCTTTGTCGACGAGTTCGTAGGCGCTTATGAACTGCTGATGCGCGAGGACAAATCCGAATACGACAATTTCCTCAGCCACTCGGCCTATATGCGCCGCGTGTTCTCGCGCTGGAGCCGCTTCATACCGCTGATCGACCGGAACGGCGGCTTCCTGAAGGTGCTGCCGCACGGCGGACGGGTCGTGCCTTGCGCGCCTGAAGCGCTGCCCCGTCACGCGCCGTATCGGGGCAAGAAGACGCGCCCCGAAGCCCTCGACGCCGCCGAGTAAGTCCGGCCCCGTCAGGGCGTGTTGATCAGGTCCAGCGGATAGATCGGACGGCGCACCTTGACGAAGTTGAGCTGTCCATAGTCGGACGTACAGACGCCGACGCCGGCGCATTCGATGGTCTCCCGCGCGATCGGCTTGAAGCCGGCACGCCAGTGCACGCGGCTTTTCAACATAATGTAGCGCTTGGCCGTGGGCTCGATGCCGAGGCTGGTCAGGCAGGCGAGATCGTTCGGCTCCTGGTGCCGCGTGATGACGGCAATCTCCGCCTTGCCGGTGTCGAAGACCACGCTCGGTCCCATGTCCATCATCATGCCTGGCGATGCCGGGCCGCGATTCCTGTACCGCCCGTCCGAGATGAGCTTCACCCTTCCGCTGACCTGGAGCGGTTCTCCCTTCCGGCCGATCGACGGCATGTCCAGTTTCCCGCCGAGCGGCAAGGTCATGTTCGCGCCGACGCCGGCGGCGATCATGGCTTTGACGGCTGCGGGATCGTGAATTGCGAACGCGGCTACATTCTCCAATCCGGCGCGCAGGATGGCGGCGAGGACGGTCATGGTATCCATGGTCCCGCCCGATGCGCAGTTGTCGTAATGATCGAGCAGGACGACAGGTCCGTCTTTCGCCCTCGCGGCCCTGGCCAAGGATGCTTCCAGAGGCTCGACGCGATAGACGAATGCCTCCCGTTCCGCCCAACTCGCGTCCAGCAATTCGTCGCAGAGCCTGCGCGCGGCTGCCGGATCGTTGTCGGTAACCACCACGGCGGAGAGACCGGCGTTGCGGATATCGGCGTGCGGAAATCCGGTGAACACGGTCGCGGCCAGGGCCGGTCCGCGTTCCATGTCGCGAGTTCGTGCCTGCAGCATCCGGTTCGGGAGATCGTCGGTGCCCTGGCGCATGACGTGGGGCAGCATGGGCCGGTTGCCCCATGCCATGACCGGTTTGGCGCGGCCTTCCAGCATAGCGAAGATCGGCCGGCCGGCGCGCACGGCGGTCTCGTAGGTGTCGATATGCGGGTAGGTCTGATAGCCGGCGATTACCGTCGCGTTGGCCACCATCTCCTCGTAGAGATTGGTGTGCATGTCGAGCGCCACCGCCACCGGCACCTTCGGCGCGATTTGGCGGATGCGCTTGAGCAATGCGCCTTCGCCGTCTTCGAGCGTCTCCGTCACCATGGCGCCGTGCAGGTCGAGCAGGATTGCGTCGCAACCTTTGGCAACGGACTCGCAGATCGCATCCGTGATGAAGCGATAGGCGGCGTCTTCGACCGGGCCGCTCGGGTTGGCGCTCGCGGCGATCGGAACGTCGACCTTGGCCCCGACCGCCTC
Source organism: Candidatus Cybelea sp. (assembly GCA_035632095.1). Classification (GTDB taxonomy): domain Bacteria; phylum Pseudomonadota; class Alphaproteobacteria; order Ferrovibrionales; family Ferrovibrionaceae; genus DASQHM01. Next base: position 18,014 of record DASQHM010000016.1, read on the forward strand.
GGCCAGATCGATGAACGCACCGAGCCCGGAGCGGCTGCCCTTGAGCGCCTGATAAGCTGCGGCGCCGAGGTACGGCATGTCGCCCACCAGAGCGAACCGTGACAACGGGGTCGGCACCGGCGAAAATGTGTTGGTCTCGTGCTTCATCATGGCGGCGACGATGCGCATGGGCCGGCTCCCGGGTTACATGGGCGATCTGAGCCAATTCCGCAGGCCGGGTCAAACGGCGGCGGGTTCGCGGTGTGCGGGCGCGGCGCATCTGGTCTAGATTATCGATCGGTCAGCAGAGAGACATTCCATGACAGTTTACGAAGACATCCGCCGGCGCATGGCCCTGCCGGTGATCGCCGCGCCCATGTTCCTGGTCTCGAATCCGACCATGGCGCTGGCAGCTTGCGGGGCGGGCGTGATCGGCTCGTTTCCCGCCCATACCACGCGCACCGGAGAGGACCTCGAAGCGTGGCTGGTGCAGATGGCGGAAGGCCTTCGCCGCCTCGAAGGCGAACTCGGCCGCGACAACGTCGCGCCTTACGCGGTCAATCTCGTGGTCCATGCGACCAATGCGCGGATGGCCGGAGACCTGGAACGGGTGATCCGGCACAAAGTGCCGATCGTGCTGACCTCGAAAGGCGCGCCGGGCGACGTGTTCAAGCGCGTTCACGACTACGGCGGGTTCATTCTGCATGACGTGGCCTCGCGGCGGCATGCGGAGAAGGCCATCGAGGCGGGGGCCGACGGATTGATCGCCGTCGCCGGCGGCGCCGGCGGCCACTGCGGCACCATCAACCCCTTCGCGTTGATGAACGAGATCCGCCAGGTGTTCGCTGGCCCCATCGTGCTCGCCGGCAGCATCACCACCGGCCGCGACGTGCTGGCGGCGGAAGTTTTGGGCGCGGACCTGGTCTACATGGGCACGCGCTTCATCAACACCGAGGAATCCTCCGCCCCGCCCGCCTACCGCCAGATGATCTGCGACAGCTCGGCCACGGACATTTTCTTTACGCGCGCCGTCGACGGCGCGCCGGCGAATTTCCTGACGTTCAGTCTCAATCGCGCCGGCATCGATCTGGAGGAGCTTGCCGCCATGCGTCCCGGTTCGATCATTTCGGCGCAGGAGTCGAAGAAGCGCTGGAAGGATATCTGGTCGGCCGGCCAGGGCGTCGGCTCTGTGAACGACGTGCTGCCGGTGCGGGAACTTTGCGCGCGTCTGAAGCGCGAGTATGCCGAGGCGCGGCGCGGCCTGGTGCGGTTGGTCGGATGAAGGAGGGGTGGACATGCGCCATATCGTCTGTCTGACGTTCGATTTCGATGCCATGTCGGGCTTCGTCGCGCGCGGCATGACCACGCCGACGCCGATCTCGCGCGGAGAGTTCGGCGCCGTCGGTTCGGAGCGCCTGTTGGCGCTTCTGGCGAAATACAAGCTGCCTGCCACATGGTTCATCCCGGGCGTGGTGATCGGCACCTATCCGGAGGTCGGCGGCAAGATCGCCCATGCCGGCCACGAAATCGGCCACCACGGGTGGACCCACGTCCCGCCCGCGAACCTTACCCGCGAGCAGGAAGACGAGGGGCTCGCGCGCGGCAACGAAGCCATCGTCCGCCTCACCGGCCGAAAAGCGCGGGGCTATCGGTCGCCGTCCTGGGATTTAAGTCCGCATACCGTGGAGCTACTGCTGGCGCATGGCTTCACCTACGACAGCAGTATGATGGGCGACGACTATACGCCCTACCGCGCCCGCATCGGCGACGTCATTCCGGCCGACGGACCGATGCGCTTCGGAAAATCCACGTCGCTGATCGAAATGCCGATCAGCTGGACGCTCGACGATTATCCGCACTTCGAGTTCGTGCGGACCGCCAATTCCGTGCTCGGCGGCCTGAAGAACGCCACCGCCGTTCTGGAAAACTGGCTCGACGATTTCCGCTACCTGCAGCGCAATCTCGACTGGGGCATCATCACCTACACGTGCCATCCCTACGTGATCGGCCGCGGCCATCGCCTGATCATGCTGGAGAAGCTCATTCAAACGCTCATCGACCTGGGCGCCCGGTTCATGACCATGGAGCAGGCGGCAGCCGCCTATGTGGAGCGGAAGCCATGATCGAGCAAATTCCCGATCCGACGTCCCGGTCGTATTATTCCCAGCGGCTGCGCCTGCACTATGTGGATTGGGGCAACGAAGGCGCGCCGCCCATGCTGCTGGTGCACGGCGGACGCGATCACAGCCGCAATTGGGATTGGGTGGCGCGCGCCTTCCGCCGCGAATATCACATCATCGCCCCGGACTTGCGCGGCCACGGCGATTCGCAATGGATGGTGGGCGGAAGCTACAGCATCGCCGACTTCGTGTACGACATCGCGCAGCTCTTGCATCAGACCAAACTGACGCCACTCGTCGTCATCGGTCATTCGCTCGGCGGAGCCATCAGCCTCGCTTATGCCGGCCTCTATCCGGAAAACGTGACTAAGCTAGTCGCCATCGAAGGTCTCGGGCCGTCGCCGAAGATGCTCGCCGACCGCGCCGGCAAGCCGGTCGCGGGCCGACTCGATAGCTGGATCGGCGCACTCCGCAAACTCTCCGGTCGGGTGCCCCGCCGTTATGCGACCGTCGAAGATGCCTTCCGCCGCATGCAGGACGAGAATCCGCACCTGTCGCCGGAGCAGGCGCGCCATCTCACCGTGCACGGCGTCAACCAGAACGAGGACGGCACCTTCAGCTGGAAATTCGACAATTACGTCCGCGTGTTTCCGCCCTACGGCCTGCCCGACGACGACGTCCGCGCTCTTTGGTCGCGCATCGCATGCCCCACGCTCCTGGTCCGCGGCACCGAAAGCTGGGCCTCCGATCCTGTCCTCGACGGCCGCATCGAATATTTCAAGGACGCGAAACTGCGGAACGTCGAGGGCGCCGGCCACTGGGTCCACCACGACAAGCTGGATGAATTCCTGGCGGCGACACGCGAATTCCTGGCGCGCTGATCAAGGCACCTTCCGGCCGCCTATTCGCTTAATGATTGACACACGCGAGCGATGGATCGACCATTCCGGCCGTTCGTCGGAGCGTGACCGGGCTCGCTCCGCGCCGAGCGGCTCGGCGCGGCGCAGCCGATTTTATGGGCTCACATGGCCGAAATTGTCATCATCAATCCGCGCTTCGAGACCTCTTATTGGGGTTTGGAGCACGCTTTGCCTTTCCTCGACGCCAAGGCCAATCTGCCGGTCGCCTGCCTGCCGCTTCTGGCGGCGCTGACCCCGCCCGAGCACACGGTGACGCTCATCGACGAAAACGTCGAGCCGATCGATTTCGCGCGCTGCGCCAAGGCCGACATCGTCGGCGTCACCGGAATGAGCGTGCAGCGCGTCCGGATGCGCGAGATCCTCACGGAATTGAAGCGGCGCGGCTGCTTCACGGTCGTCGGCGGGCCCTGGATCACGGTTCAGGAGGGCTATTTCGGCAAACTTGCCGACGTGGTCTTCATTGGCGAAGCGGAAGAGACCTGGCCCCGGTTCTTGGCGGAATGGGGTTCGGGAGCCCATGCGCGCCGCTACGAACAGGCGGAAAAGACCGACATGAGCACCGTGCCCGTGCCGCGGTTCGATTTGCTGAAGACCGACGACTACGCCGTCGGCAGCGTGCAGTTCTCGCGCGGCTGTCCGTTCACCTGCGAGTTCTGCGACATCATCGTGATATTCGGGCGCAAGCCGCGCATTAAGACGCCGAAGCAGGTCATCGCGGAGCTGGAAGCGCTGCTTCGTGTCGGCATGGACACCGCCTTCATCGTCGACGACAACCTGATCGGCAACAAGAAGGCGATCAAGGAGGTCTTGCGCGAGGTGATCGCGTGGCAGCGCGCCAAGGACTATCCGATGACCTTCGTCACGGAAGCCTCGATCGATCTGGCGGACGACGCCGAACTGATGCAGATGCTGGTGGACGCCAATGTCGGCGTGGTGTTCGTCGGCATCGAGACGCCGAACGAAGCGGCATTGCGCGAGACCAAGAAGCTGCAGAACCTGCGCAAGGGCGGGTCGATGTTGGATAAGGTGCACGCCATCCAGCAGGCCGGGCTCGAAGTGTGGAGCGGGATGATCCTCGGCTTCGACAGCGACGACGCCGGCATATTCGACGCGCAGCGGCGCTTCATCAAGGACGCACGCATCGTCAATTCCATGGTCGGCATGCTCTCCGCCATTCCGAAGACGCCGCTCTATGCGCGTCTGCTGAAAGAGGGGCGCCTCGATCCGGCCGATCCGCCGCCATACGGCACCAACATCATTCCGCTGCAGGTTGGCCGCGAGGAGTTGCGCGACGGGTACATCGCGGTGATGCGCGATCTCTACGAGCCCGGCGCCTACTTCGACCGGCTCGACGATCTCTATCTGCGCGCCCGCATACGGCCTGGGCGCAGCCGGACGGAGCATCTGCGGGCGAAGCCGCTGAAGCTCTTGAGGCTGAACGCCATACTGATCCTGGAAGCCTTCGGCATTTTCATGCGGCTGATGAACCGCGTGCCCGACAAGACGCTGCGGCGCGCGTATCGGCAATGCTTCTGGCGCGTCCTAAGCCAGCGCTTCGAGCCGTTCATCCTGCAGATCTATGCCATCAAGCTCGCGATGCACTACCACGCGCACGTGATGGTGCAGCAGATGCGCGGCCCCGGAACGATCGTCAATACGTTCTGATCAGTCTTCCGCTTCGCCGGAATGCAGGCGCGCGACCGATTTCGCCAGTTCGTAGATCTGCTTGCGCACTTCCGGGTCGCGGATCTGGTAGTAGACGCGCACCAGGTCCAATGTCTCGCGCTTGTTCAGAGGATCGCCTTCGATCGGAGTCGAGGCCGGCACGTGATCCTCCGACACGTCGGCGGTGCGGACGTCGTCGGACATGTCGTCGAAGAAGAACGACGGCGGCACATCCAAGATCCTGCCGAACTGGAACAGCCGGCTGGCGGTGATGCGATTGGCGCCTTTCTCGTATTTCTGGATCTGCTGGAACGTCAGCCCGACCTGATCTGCGAGTTTTTCCTGGCTGAGGCCCATGAGCGTGCGCCGCTGCTTCAGACGGGTGCCGACGTGAACGTCGACAGGATGCCGCCTCGCCGCCATATGGGTCCTCCCTCGCGCATTCGGCTGCATGGATCGGCAACCGTGTCGCGTGCATATATTATCAATTGATACTATTCAAGAGAGATATTTTTGCGGCGGGGGCTGTAGAATGCAACTGCCGTGCATGCATGCCTAGGTCTTAGGCGGCGCGGTATTCCCTGCAGGACAAAGCTGTTAGCTTTGAACGTGGTCGAATCGCCGCTGTCGCGGGTCTGTCGGCCGGGGCGGCCGGAGGAAGCGGAATGGCTGACACGCGTGGCGGGAGCATCGAGACGTCCTACGGCTGGACCATCGCCACGGCATCGTTCCTGCTTATGTCCATCGGTTTCGGCATTCCCTACGTGGTCGTGGTGGCGTTGAAACAGATCGCGGCGGAATTCGACTGGCCGCGCTGGGTGCCCTCGCTCGGCAACGGCATGGTGTATCTGGGCGCCGGCGTCGGCGGCATTGCCGTGGGCTGGATCTCGGATCGCATCGGCGTCATGTGGCCGGCGCTGGTCGGGTCGATCATGCTCGGCACCGGCGCCATCCTGGTCTCGACCAGCCACGGCGCGCTGCAGTTCATGGTGGCCCACGCGGTCTTCATCGGGCTGCTCGGCAATGCCACCATGTTTGCGCCGCTGATGGCCAACGTGACGCGCTGGTTCGATCGCCGACGCGGCGTCGCTGTATCCCTGGTGGCGAGCGGCCAAAGCGTCGCCGGAGCGATCTGGCCGCCGATCTTCCAATTCGCCATCGAGCATATAGGCTGGCGCGACACGTTGTTCTACTTCGGCATTTTCGCCACCTTGACCATGGCACCGATGACGCTGATGTTGCGCCGCCGCCCGCCGGTGCCGCTGCCCGATACGCTCGCGAGCGAGCCTCAGGGCGGTGACGATGTGCTGGGGCTGCCTCCGAACTTGGTGCTGGCAATGCTTTGCCTTGCCATCGTCGGCTGCTGTGTCGCCATGGCCATGCCCATGGTCCACACGGTCGCCTTCTGCAGCGATCTTGGTTTCGATCCGGCCCGCGGCGCGGAAATGCTGTCCCTGCTCTTGGCTTCTGCGTTCGTGAGCCGCTTGTTCTGGGGCCGGCTGTCCGACCGCGTCGGCGGCTTGCGCACCATCATGATCGGGGCGGGCGCACAGGCTCTCATGCTGTCGCTCTATCTGGCCGTCGATGGCGTCGCCGAGATGTTTGCGCTCTCGGCCGCCTTCGGATTGGCCTTCGGCGGCATCGTTCCGGCCTATACGCTGGCAGTACGCGATCTGTTCCCGAGCCCCGAAGCGGGCTGGCGCATCGGCACCATTTATCTATTCGGACTAGTCGGCATGGCGCTGGGCGGCTGGCTTGGCGGCTATATCTACGACATGACGGCGAGCTACCGCCCGGCGTTCCTCACCGGCGTCTTTTTCAATCTCGCCAACCTGATGCTGATCAGCTTCCTGGTACTGCGCCAGTCGCGGACCAAAGTCGGCATGGCGACGGCATGAGCGGCGCACGATGACGGAACGTCGCGTGCCGGGAAGTCCGGTTCGCGACGATTTGGCGCGCGTGCGAAACGCGCGTGAATCTCGCCTCGATGCCGCGCGGCCCGATGCGGTCGAACGGCAACACAAGCGTGGACGTTGGACCGCGCGCGAGAACATAGCCGCGTTTCTCGATTCCGGCAGCTTCGTTGAATATGGCGGCTTGGCGCGTCCGGCGCGGCGCGACATGCAGGGCGCCGCCGATGGTCTGGTCATGGGCACCGGCACGGCCGAGGGCGCGCGCGTCGCGGTGGTCGCCTACGACTATACGGTCCATGCCGGTACGCAAAGCGCCATCAATCACCTCAAGATCGACCGCATGTTCGAGCTGGCCAAGGAACTGCGGCTGCCGGTGGTGTGCTGGCTTGAAGGCGGCGGCGCGAGACCGCACGACATGGACGTGGGCGTGCGCGGCCCGGTGACGACCTTCGTGACCTTTGCGCAGCTCTCTGGCCTAGTGCCGACGGTCGGGATCGTTCCGGGTCCGGCCTTCGCCGGCAATGCCAATCTGGCCGGGCTGTGCGATTGCGTTATCGCGACGAAGAAGGCCGTGCTCGGCATGGCCGGACCGCCGCTGGTCGAGGCGGCGCTTGGCAAGCGCTTCAAGCCCGAGGAGATCGGGCCGGTGGAAGTGCATGTGGCGTCCGGCGCCGTCGATCTCCTCTGCGAGGACGAAGCCGAAGCCGCGGCGCTGGCAAGGCGCTATCTCGCGTATTTTCGCGCTCCCGCTGCCGCCGGTGCGCCGCCCGACACGGCCAAGCTTCGCGACCTGGTGCCGGAAAATCCGCGCCGCGCCTACAACGTGCGCGATGCCGTCAAGGGCATCGCCGATGTGGAAAGCGTATTGGAACTCCGCCCGCAATTCGGCAAGGCGGTGGTTACCGCGCTGATTCGCATCGAAGGGCGGGCCGTCGGCGTCATCGCCAACCAGCCGATGTTTCTCGCGGGCGCCATCGATTCGCCTGCCTCCGACAAGGCGGCGCGATTCATCCAGCTTTGCGACGCCTATGACATACCGATGCTGTTCCTGTGCGACACGCCGGGGTTGATGGTCGGGCCCGAGGTCGAGACGACGGGCTTGGTGCGCCATTCGGCGCGCATTCTGACGGCGCTCGCCAACGCGACGACGCCCTTCATGACCGTCGTCCTGCGCAAGGCCTACGGGCTCGGCTATTACATAATGGGCTCGGCGCCGCTCAAGCCGGCGTTGCTCGTGGCTTGGCCGACCGCCGAATTCGGCGGCATGGGGCTGGAGGGCGCGGTCAACATCATCTATCGCAGGGAGCTCGACGCGGCGACGGGCGAGCAGGCGCGCGCCGACCTGCACAAGCGCCTCACCGACGATCTCAAGCGCTCCAATACGGCGTTGGAGGTCGCGGCGCGTTACGGCTTCGACGACGTGATCGATCCGGCCGAGACGCGCGACGTTTTGGCAAAAACGCTGCGGGCGTTGCCGCCGGTGCCGCCGAGAGCCGGCCGCAAGCGCGTCATCGACAACTGGTGACCGCGGCGCCGCTCGGCCTTCAGCGCGATCCTTTGAGCAAATCCTCGAGCACGCGTTCCAGGTGGCGGACACTGTTGCAGACCGTCGCCACGTGGCAATAGGCGCTATAGCGGAACATGTCGGAATCGCCCGTGCCCCACGACGACTTGAACTCCGGGTTGAGCCAGATCACCCGCTTGGCGCGGTCGAAGATGGTGCGCATCAGATCGGTGCGCGGATCGGTGTTGTTGCCGCGCGCGTCGCCCATGATGATGACGGTGGTCTTGCTGTCGATGGCCTTGAGCCAGCCGTTGGTGAAATCGGCGAGCGAACGGCCGTAATTCGAAGAGCCGAAACCGATCTCCTTCAGGATCTTGGCGATCGCGTCCTCGATCGTCTCGTTTTCCAGGATGTCGCTCACCTCGATCAGGTTCCCGGAGAAGGCGAAGGCGCGGACGTCGGCCAGGGCTTCGTTCAAACTGTAAAGAAAAAGCAGCAGGAACTGCGCCACGGACGCGACAGAGCCGCTGACGTCGCAAAGCACCAGCACGCGCGGCTTGTCGATCTTGCGCTCCTTCCATACGGTGATGAACGGCACGCCGTCATACGCCATGTTGCGGCGGAGCGTGCGGCGGACATCGAGGTGGCCGCGGCGTTTCTGTTTCCGATCCCGGCCGTAGCGCGTCGCTAGGCGCTTCGCCATGGCGCGCACGATGACGCGCATGCGCTCGAAATCGCGGCGGTCCAGATTGGATAGCCGCGCCACCTGCAATATCTCATCGCGAAGTTGTTCGTTGGCGCCGCGGGCATAGACGGCGAGCTGGCGTTCGACAAAATCCCGGACCTGGTCGCCAAGGTATCCGCGCGCCCGGTCCAGGCGCTGCGCCTGTCCCGTCGCGTCCGCGGTCCCAAGCGCGCGGAGCCGCGCGATTTGCTGTTCCAGCGCCTCCAGCCCCATCCGCTCCATGATCCGGCGGGCGTAGATATTCGTCTGGGTGAAAAATCGGATGTCCGACACGCCCACGTGGCCGGCGGCCGCCTCCATGGCGGCGGACAATCCGGCGCGGTCGCCTTGCATCAGCATCTGGCTGAGCGGGCCTGAGCCCATGCCCTCGCCACCGGACGGGTCACCGCTTTGGTTTTCTTCCCGGTCCGATCCGCCGTCGCGTTTGCCGCTCTGATCGCCCATGAAGGAATCGCGGGCGAAGTAAAGCTCGAAGCACTCCTCGAAAAGCTGCTTCTCGTCGCGGGTCTTGGCCATGACCAGCGAGAGCGTGTCCTTGAGGATTTGCCGGTCGGCAAATCCAACGAGATCGAGCGCCTTGTACGTGTCGATGCTTTCCGCGACGGAAACCCGGATGCCGGCGCTGCGCGCCGCCTGCAGGAAACGGATGATCGGCTCGCTCATGCGTCTATGCGCCCACGCCGGCGTCCTGGCGCGCCTGCATGGTCATGGCGGGGACCTGGTTGACCACCGCCTCGATGTCGTCCTCGAACTTGAGCAGGACGTTCAAGGTGTCGCGCACCATGTCAGGTTCGAGTTGCCGCGCATGCAGCAGCAGCAGGACGCGCGCCCAATCGATTGTCTCGCTGACCGAGGGCAGTTTCTTCAGCTCGATCTTGCGAAGTTGCTGCACGAACGAGACGAGCTGCTTGCGGAGCGATTCCGTGACGCCGGGAACGCGCACGTCGATGATGCGCTCCTCCAGCTTGGTGTCCGGGAATCCGATATGCAAATGCAGGCAGCGGCGCTTGAGCGCGTCGCCGAGATCGCGGGTGTTGTTGGAGGTCAGGAACACGATGGGCGGCACTTCGGCGGCGATGGTGCCGATCTCCGGAATGGTCACCTGGAAGTCGGAGAGGATTTCGAGCAGGAACGCCTCGAACTCCTGGTCCGACTTGTCGACCTCGTCGATCAGAAGCACCGCGCCGACCTTCTGCTGCAGCGCGCGGAGCAGGGGGCGCGATTCCAGAAAGTGTTCGGAGAAGAAGATGTCGCTGAAGCTGTGCAACTTCGACAGCGCCGCATCCAGGCCGTCAGCGGCACGGAAGCTTTCGCCGAGCTTGTCCTTCAGGATCTGGGTATACAGCAGCTGCTTGCCGTATTTCCACTCGTAGAGCGCCTTGGACTCGTCCAGACCCTCGTAGCACTGCATGCGGATCAGCGGCAGGTCGAAGTAGTGCGCTGTGGCCTTGGCGAGCTCGGTCTTGCCGACGCCGGCCGGTCCCTCCACCAGTACCGGCTTTTGCAGGTTCTGCGCCAGAAAGACCGCCGTGGCGATCTGCCGGCTGCAGATGTAGCCGGAGGTCGCGAGACCGTCGATGACGGATTCGATGGAGCCGATTTGACTGCGGGCACTGTCGTTCATGTCAGAGCTGCTTCCGGAGCAGGGCAAAACCGAGCCTGCTTTGTTTCACGAGACGAGGCCCCTTGGCAATCTCGAAAGACTTGCCGAGATCGCGGAGCAGGGGCGCGAGGCCGTCCCTGTGCGCCGTGCCGAAGCCTTGCCGGAAGGCCTCGACGGCGCGGAGCGCCGCGGCGCCAAGCGTCCGGATTCCCACAAGTTCCGCCGGAATCGGGTCTTGGTCCAAGCAGCCTTGGTCCAGGGCGCCGACCACGGATTCCGAGGCGCGCGCGATGATTGCGGTCATGGCGGCCAGCTCGCCGAGAGCCGCGGCAGCGGCATCGTCGGGCGTTGACGTAGCGTCAGCCAAGCGCCGCAGAGCGTGACGCAGCGCGCCGACCAATCCGCCGGTTCCGACCGCGTCTTCCACATCGCGGAACGGGCCGACCATGCGCTCGTAGGCCGTATCGGCCGGGCCCAGCATCGCCGTGGCTTGCACCGCGCAATCGGTCAGTTTCAGGCGGCAGTGCGGAGATGGCCGCAGGAAGTCGAGTTCCGGTTGCGCCACAAGCTCCAATCCGGGCGTGCCGCGCGGCACCAGAAATGCGGAATAGCGTTTGCGGCCTTCGGCCAGGGCGGTGATGGCGAACACCACATAAAGCCCCGCGAGCGGGCCATTGGTGACGTAGGCCTTTTCGCCATTGAGCACGAACGTGTCGCCGCGCAGTGCCGCGTTCGTCTGCAAGTGCTTCGGGTGCGCGCCGGCACCTGGCTCCGACACGGCGACCGATGCGATCATGCGGCCTTCGGCGATGGCCGGCAGATAGGCGGCTTTTTGCCGATGATCCGCGAAGCCTGCGATGAACCAGCGCGCCACCATCTGTCCACCCGCCCAAGACATCGCCAGACCGGGGGAGCCGCTGATTTCGACCAGGCTGGTCTCGCACGCGGCAATATCGCTCCACGTGCCGCCGTCGCCGCCGAAGTCTCCGGGAAGCGCCACACGGAACAAGCCGGCGCTCGCCATCTCGCGCCAGACATCGTGCGGAAAGCCGCCGGTATTGAAGTCGCGCCCGAGCGTGTGCAGCCGGGCCAACTCGGACATGCGCCTATGTGTCTCAGACATTGAATTGTGCATTGATGATGTTCGCCGGGGACGTGCGGAGAAATCGGAATATTCGGCATCATATCGCGCGCCACTTCGCTGCAAAATGGCACTGCTTCTGATAGTGTCGGCGCGCAAGGGGAGAACACAATGAAAGCAGCCGTGTTCCAGGGACCGGGCAAACCGCTGGTCATTGAAAACGTGCCCGATCCGACGCCAGGACCGGCCGAACTTGTGCTCAAGGTGAAGGCCTGCGGCATTTGCGGTTCGGACCTGCATTTCGCCGACGTGCACGACACCGACGGCGGCCTCAATCCGCTGCCGCGCGGCACCGTGATGGGCCACGAATTTGCCGGCGAGGTGGTGGCGCTGGGCGGCGAGGCGAAAAGCACGTGGCGGGTCGGCGCGCGCGTGACTGCGTTGCCCTATATCGCCTGTGGTCATTGCGCCTTCTGCCTTTCCGGCAAGGGCCACCGCTGCGAACGCTCGATCGTCACCGGGTTTGGGCGCAATCCGGGCGCCTACGCCGAATACGTGCGCGTCGGCGCCTACGAGGCGCTGGCATTGCCCGAGCAGGTCGACTATCGCGCCGGCGCAATGGTGGAGCCGCTCGCGGTCGGGCTGCATGCCGTTCACGCGGCGCATCTCCAAGGCGGCGAATCCGTGCTGGTGATCGGCGCCGGCCCGATCGGCCTCGCCACGACGCTATGGTGCCGCTTTTTCGGGGCACGGCACGTCATCACCAGCGATCTCGTGCGCACCAGAATGGATCGCGCGGCCGATTTTGGCGCAACCGCCCAGATCGACGCGTCGTCCGAGGATGTGGTCGAGCGCTGCAAGCAGATTACCGGCGACCGGCCGCAAGTGGTTTTCGACTGCGTCGGCGTGCCAGGCAGCCAGCAGCTCGCCATGGACTATGCGCCGGCGGAGGGCCGCATCGTCGTGGTGGGCGTCTGCATGCAGCCGGACCGCATCATTCCGGTGAAAGCGATCACCAAGGAATTGCAGGTCGCCTATGTGCTCGGGTACCGGCGGCAGGATTTCGCGTTCTGCATCGACATGCTGGCCTCGCGTCGCGTCGACGCGCGCGCGATGATGTCCGGAGCCGTCGGCTTCGAGCGGCTTTCCGCGACGTTCGAGGCGCTGAAAACGTCCAAGAACGAATGCAAAGTGATGCTGGAGGCGGGACTCTAGCCGGACCGCCGCCTTGCCGTTCGCGCTGGAACTTGCCGCCGTCGGAGTGGTGATCGGCATTGCCGTGGGCTGCACGGGGATCGGCGGCATCCTCTTGGTGCCTATCCTGGCATACGGGTTCGGCCTCGGCGTGGCGCAATCCGTGGCGATTGCATTGCTGAGCTATCTGCCGAGCGGCGTCGTCGCCATCTGGCTTTATGCGCGCTACGGCTCCATCGATTGGCGGTCCGGATTGCCGCTTTGCCTGGCCGCTTGCCCGGCGGCTTTGCTCGGCGCATATGCCGCAAGCGTCGCTCCGCGTGGGGTTCTCGAGATCATGGTCGCGCTGCTGCTTGTGCTCGGCGGGGTCAGTGCGCTGTTTCCAATGCGCATGTCGAGCGCGGCGTCGCGGACGCTTCGGCCGCCGGTCATTGCCGGGCTCGGCGTCGTCACCGGGTTCATCTCGGCGATGAGCGGCGCCGGCGGCGCGCTGGTGCTGCTGCCGATGCTGCTGCTCTTGGATCAGGCGGTACTGCCGTCCATCGGTCTCGGCCAGCTGATCCAGTTCCCCATCGCGGCCGTGGCGACGGCGGCCAATCTGGCTGCAGGCTCGGTGGACGTCACCCTCGGCGCGGAACTCGCAGTGTCGCTCGCGGCCGGGATTGTCATCGGCACGCCCATCGCCCACGCGCTGCCCCAGGTCATGCTTCGCCGCGTGCTTGGCGTCGCGCTGCTTGCCGTCGGTTTGTTGCTCTTGGGCCAGGTCGGCTGGCGGCAGATCGCCGCTTAGTACCCCTCGAGCCCGGCGTACCGGTCGCGGTGGAAGCCGGCGTCGCCGAACGTCGCGGCAGCGACCCGCGCACGTTTCATGAAGAAGCCGATTTCCTCTTCGTCGGTCATGCCGATGCCGCCGTGCATCTGCACGCCCTCGTTACTGACCAGGAACAACGTATCGCAGAGCCGCGCCTTGGCCAGGCTGGCGACCTGCGCCACGTCGTTGCGTCGTTCGTCGATGGCGGTCAGGGCGTCGAGGACGACCGATTTGGCCAGTTCGATCTCGCAGAACATCTCGGCGGCGCGATGCTTGAGCGCCTGGAACGAACCGATGGGCACGCCGAACTGCTTGCGTTCCTTCAAGTATTTCACCGTCCGCTCGAAGGCTTCGAGCGCGCTGCCGAGCATCTCCGCGGCGAGCCCAATGCGGCCGCGGTCCAGCACCGCCTCCAGCACGTCGCCGCCGCGATCTGCCTCGCCGAGCACCGCATCGGCCCCGACGCGCACGCCCTTGAAACCGATGCGCGCGGCATTGCGGCTGTCGACCATCATGCTGCGGGTTCGCGTGACGCCGCCCGCATTGCCGTCCACCAGGAACAGCGTGATGCCGGCGCGCTCGCCCGGCTTGCCGGATGTCCGTGCGGCGACGATGAGCTGGTCCGCGATGTGCCCGTCGAGCACGAATACTTTTTCGCCGTCGAGGGTCCAGCCCTTATCGCTTTTGGCCGCGCGCAGCGCCATGTTGAAAGGCGCGTGCCGTGGTCCTTCGTCAAAGGCGAGAGCCATGATGCGCTGGCCGCTCGCGATCGCCGGCAGGATCGCGCGGCGCTGCGCCTCGCTCCCGGCCAGCATGACGGCGCTGCCGCAAAGCAGCACGGTGGAGACAAGCGGCGTCGCTGCGAGCGTGCGGCCCGCCGCTTCCAACACCAGGCCGAGGCCGAAATAGCCGAAGTCGGACCCGCCATAGCTCTCGGGAAAGATGATGCCGGCCCAGCCGAGCTCCGCCATCTGTTTCCACAGCGCGCGGGAGAAGCCGGTGGCGTCCTTCGAATCGCGGAGCTTGCGCAGCTCGCGCACGGGCGAGCGCTCGCCGAAGAAGTCGAGCGCCGTCTGCTTGAGAAGCTGCTGCTCCTCGGTGAGTGCCAATGCCATCGGCGTGTTCCTCGCGCTTAGTCGGGCAGGCCAAGCACGCGCTTGGCAATCACGTTGAGCTGTACTTCCGAGGTCCCGCCCTCGATGGAATTGGCCTTGGAGCGCAACCATTCGCGGGTCAGGGAGACCTCGTCGTCGGAAAAGCCGTCGCCCTCCCAGCCCAGCGCCGCGGTGCCCATGGCGGAGAGAAAGATTTCGTATTTCCGCTTATTCTGCTCGGTGCCGTAGTACTTGAACATGGAGGCGGCGGGACCGGGGCCCTGTCCGGCCTTGGCTTCCTCGGCGGAACGGCGAAGCGTCAACCCGAATGCCCGTCCGTCCATCTTGTGCCTGGCGATGCGCTCGCGTAAGGCCGCATCGGCGACACGGCCGTCCTTTTCTCCGGCATATTTCTTCGCGTAGCCTTCGAGAGAGCGCTCCACGCTGCCCTGGCGCGAGCCGATGCCGGAGATCATGGCGCGCTCGTGCTCCAGCAGCCTTTTGGCAATGGTCCAGCCTGTGTTGATCTTGCCGACCAGATTCTGCTTCGGGACCTTCACGTTCTCGAAGAACGTCTCGCAGAACGGTGATGAGCCGGAAATCAGCCGGATCGGACTGGTCCGCACGCCTGGCGAGGCCATGTCGATCAGCAGGAACGAAATGCCCTCGTGCTTCTTGGCATCGGGATCGGTCCGTACCAAGGCGAAGATCCAGTCGGCGAAATTGGCGTAGGAGGTCCAGATCTTCTGGCCGTTGACCAGATAATGGTCGCCCCGATCGACGCAGCGGGTCTGCAAGCCCGCCAGGTCCGATCCGGCGCCGGGCTCGCTGTAGCCCTGGCACCAGCGGATCTCGCCCCGCGCGATCTTCGGGATGTGTTCGCGCTTTTGCTCCTCGCTGCCGAACTCCAGCAGCACCGGCCCGAGCATCCAGATGCCGAACGAGAGCAGCGGCGGCCGGCAGCCGAGCTTGCGCATTTCCTCGTCGAGCACGCGCGCTTCGGCGCGGCTGAGCCCGCCGCCGCCGTATTGCTTCGGCCAAGTGGGCACGGTCCAGCCACGCGAGCCCATGCGGTCGAGCCAGAGCTTTGCATCGGCGTTCTTGTACTTGGCGTTGCGCCCGCCCCAGACGGTCTCGTCCTCGGGCATCGACGTGCGCATGGACGGCGGGCAATTGGCCTCGAGCCAGGTCCTGGTCTCGCCACGAAAGGTTTCCAATGCATCCATGACGATCTCCTTCAAGCGGTTGCGCGCATGTTTTGGAAGCGCGAGTACATGATTGCCTCGGCTTCGTCGACGATACGTTGGACCAGTTCGGCGCAGGTCGGCACGTCGTGGATCAACCCGACGATCATGCCGGCCGAGAAAATGCCGTACTCGGTGTCGCCCTCCTCGTATACCTTGCGGCCGCGCGCGCCGGCGACGAGCGGTGCCAGGTCTTCGATGGTGGCGCCGCCCTTGCGCTCCCTGCCGACGACTTCTTCTGCGATGCTGTTCTTGAAGACGCGCGACGTGTTGCGGAGCGTGCGGAAAATGAGCGAGGTGTCGCGCTCGGTCGCATCCACCAGCTTTTGCTTCACGTTCGGATGGATCGGCGCTTCCTTCGTCGCCATGAAGCGCGTGCCCATGTTGATGCCCTCGGCGCCGAGCGCCAGCGCCGCCACCAGTCCGCGTCCGTCGCCGAAGCCGCCCGACGCCACCATGGGTATCTTCAGCTTGTCGGCGGCGCAGGGGATCAGGATCAAGCCGGGCGTGTCATCCTCGCCCGGATGTCCGGCGCACTCGAAACCGTCGATGCTGATGGCGTCGGCGCCGATGCGTTCGGCCGTCAGCGCATGGCGCACGGACGTGCACTTGTGGATCACCTTGATGCCGGCGTTCTTGAAAATCGGGATGTATTTGGCCGGATTGTTGCCGGCAGTTTCCACGATCTTGATGCCGGAATCGATGATGGCCTGCATGTATTCGTCGTATGGGATCGGCCGAAGCGTCGGCAGGATGGTGAGATTGACGCCGAACGGCTTGTCGGTCATCTGGCGCGTGCGCGCGATTTCCTTGCGTAGATCGTCCGGCGTCGGCTGGGTCAGGCCGGTGATGAAACCGAGCGCGCCGGCGTTGGCGACGGCGGCGACCAGTTCCGCCCGTCCGACCCATTGCATGCCGCCCTGAACGATGGGGTGCCGGACCCCGAACATCTCCGTAATGCGCGTTCTAAGCACGCCGCCCTCCCGTCCTGTGTTTGCGGCCACCTGTCCGCCGCCGCCCCGCATCCCTCAAGTTTTCGCACGCGTTGTCAAGTCCCGGAGCCGCAACCTCGGGTTTGCTTCGCCGACGCGCCTCGCGCGCGGCGGACTTGACGCTGCACGGCTCGTCTGAAACCTTTGCGGCGGCATGAGTTTGGTCGAGACATACGATCCGCTTACCTCCGGCGATGGGCCGGCCGCCGCGATCCGGCGCATCGAGCGCATGGCGCGCATGGTCGGCACGCCGTGCGGCCGCGGCGAGATGGTCTGGCGGCTGTGGGGCGAGGGCCCGCCGCTGCTTTTGCTGCACGGCGGTTACGGCTCGTGGGTCCACTGGATCCGAAACGTATTGCCGTTGGCGCGGCGCTTCACGGTCATCGCGCCGGACATGCCGGGCCTCGGCGATTCCGCGACGCCGCCGCTGCCCTACACGGAATCGAGCCTCGGTGGCATCATCGCCGAAGGATTGGAGCGCGTGCTGCCTTCGCCCGCTCGCTTTCACCTCTGCGGCTTTTCCTTCGGCTGCCTGCTCGGCGGCTATGTGGCGCAACGCCATCGCGGCCGGCTCGCATCCATGACCATCGTCGGTTCGGCGGGTCTCGGCCTGCGCCGGAAAGGGGGCTCTTCGCCGCTGGATCGCGCCGAGCCCGGCATGGACGGCACATCCGTCGCCGAACTGCAACGGCGCAACCTCGGCATCCTGATGTTCTACGACAAGACGAAGATCGACGCGCTTTCGCTGCACATGCAGATCGAGAACACGCGGCGCGCCCGCGTGAAGAGCCGCCGGCTTTCCCAGTCGGACGGCCTTGCGCGCATTCTCCCCGAGCTCAAGCGTCCGCTCGCCGGCATCTGGGGCGAGCACGACATCACCGCGGCGCCGTTCTTGGACGAACGCAAGGCCATGCTCCACGCCGCCGATCCGCAGGCGCCGTTCCACGTCATGCCTGGCATCGGCCATTGGGCGCAATACGAGGGCGCCGACGATTTCAACCGGCTACTGCCCGCGGTGATCGCGGCGGCGGACGCGCGCCAAGCCTAGCCGAGTTTCGCCAGCGCCTTCAGCACCGCGTCCGGCTGTTCGTGGCCGACCAGATGTCCCGCTTTCGGCACGATGACGAGTTCCGATCCTTTGATCTGGCGTTTGAACGCCTCGCCGTAATCCTTGGGGATCAGCCGGTCGTTGTCGCCCCAGATGACCAGCGTCCTGGCGCGTACGCGGTAAAGGCGGTCGGCGAGGCCGCGATCGGGGATTGGGAACAGCAGCTTTCCCGCCATGCCGAGTCGCTTGGCGTTCATGATCATGAAGTCGTTCAGGAACTCCATGTCGTCGAAATTCTGCCCGGCGGTCATCAGCTTGGTGCCGAATTCGACGTCGTGAAACAGCAGCGCCGGCAGCTCGAACGGCAGCTTGGCGAAAATATCCGGCAGCGGCAGCTTGTCGATCCACAATCCGGCCGGCGCGATCAAGGCAAGCCGGTCGATCTGCCTCGGCGCCACCGCCGCCATCTCGGCCGCGATCATGCCGCCCATGGAGTGACCGACCACGATGGGCTTTTCCAGGCCGAGCGCGTCCATGACGTCGTAGCTGTGCAAGGTGACGTCAAGCATGTCGCGCAAACGGTCCGCGCCCTCGGAATCCTCGTAGCCCGGCAACAGCGGGGCGTAGACGCGGTATTTCGACATCAGCGCCTTGAGGAACGGATCGTCTTTCAGAAATCCGCCGGCGCCGTGCAGAAAAAGCATGGTCTGGCCGTTGCCGCCGGAGTAGACGCGAATCTTCGCGCGGCCCTCGGCGACGTCGATCAACTTGGAGTCCATCACGCGACCTCCGCCGGCATCTTGCTCTTTCGCGCCGAGGCCTGCTTGCTCATCGGATGAATCCAGAAGCGGTCGTCCTCGGCGAAATCGGGCCACATGTCGCGGAGATGGGGCATGACCTGCTCGGCAAACAGTTTGGTCGAATGGCGCGTCTTTTCGTCGGGCATGTTGCCGACGTGCATGAGGCAGAAGATGTTGCCGACGCGCAGCCCCTTGATCAGGTCCTTCATGCGGTCGCGCACGGTCGCCGGACTGCCGGCGATGACATGGCCGCCCTCGACCAGATCCTTCCATGTCAGGGTCGCCAGGTTCTCGAGGCTGGCGCGGGTCAATTGCGACAGCACCTGCGCCTGCAGGGTCTTGATGGTTCGATAGCCCGGCGCGTCGGCGAAGCCCGGGAACACGTGCAGGCAGCGGTTATAGAAGTAATTCACATGTTCGGCGTAGAGTCGTTCGGCTTCCTGGTCGGTTTCGCCGACGCAGATTGTCTGGGCGAAGCCGGCGCGATAGGGCGATTGGTCCACATTCGCCTTCGACACCCGCTCCCAATAGCCGTCCATCAGCTTCTTGGCGCGCAGGTAGCCGGTGAAGCTGAGGTACGAATAGGTATAGGTGTTCTCGATGCAGAAATCGTAGGTCTCCACCGAACCGCCGCCCGGAATGAAGATCGGCGGATGCGGCTTCTGGATCGGCTTCGGCCAGCAATTGACATAGCGCAGCTTGGTGTAGCGGCCGTTGAAGGCGAAAGGCTCGTCTTCCGCCCAGGCCCGCATGATGAGTTCGTGCGCTTCCGCATATTTCTCGCGGGTCAGCGCCGGCACCGTGCCGTAGACATAGTTCGTGTCCATGGATGTGCCGACCGGGAACCCAGCCACCAGTCGCCCGCCCGACAGCACGTCGAGCATGGCGAATTCCTCCGCGACGCGGACCGGCGGATTGTAGAGCGCGATCGAGTTGCCGAGCACCACGAGCGCGGCCTTCTTCGTCCGCCGCGACAGCGTCGCCGCCATGATGTTGGGCGAGGGCATGAGACCGTAGGCGTTGGCGTGGTGCTCGTTCACGCCGATGCCGTCATAGCCGAGCGTCTCGGCGTATTCGAGCTGGTCGAGGTAGGTGTTGTAGACGTCGTGGCCGCGCACGGGATCGTAAAGCGAGCTCGGCAGATCGACCCACACCGAATGGTGCTTCTCGCGGAAGTCGTCGGGGAGATACGGCCACGGCATCAGATTGAACCAGGTGAATTTCACGGTCGTCTCCTCCTTGTGCTTTTCACTTTCCGCTCCGGCGCTATTTCCAGGCCTTGGCCTGCGCCTCGACGGCAGGGGCGTCGAAAGCGTTGATTTCGGCGATCAGGTCGTTGGTCACCAGGTCCTGCGCATCGACCTTCTGCTTGATCACGTCCCATTTGAGCATGAAATCGACGTAGGCGGCATAGTCGGAAATCGAGTTCTCGCCCCAGGCGCGCCCGGCCTTGCGGCCCGCGTCCCAGCTCACGGCGCGCGCCAAAAGAGTTTTGACGTCGTCGGCGATCGCTGTCGGCTCGTCCTTGCCGGTGGGCTTGGTCTGCGGATAGACCTCATACAGTATGCGCACGGCGGCTTCGGGATTGGTCATGGCGAAAATCGTTCCCATCGCATACCCGCGCGCCAATGCAACCGCTTCTTTGCGATGCGACCTCAACGTCTCCTCGAGCGCGAGAAACCCGTTTGACGGATAGCGGCTGATCTCCTTGTTCTCCAGCCGCCGCAACTTCATTCCGGCGTTCTCCACCAGCGTGTACTGCGTGTCGAACTGGCTGAGCGCATCCACGTCCTTGGAGCGGAGCAGGGCGGCCGTCTGCGCCCCTTCGCCGGCGACCACGATCTGCATGTCCTTGTCCGGATTCAAGCCGTTGGTGGCGGCGATGGCGCGCGCGATGAGCACGCCGGCGGACGACATGGACGTGACGCCGATGTTCTTGCCGCGGAGGTCCGCTTCGGTCTTGATCGGGCTGTCGGCAGGCACGGCGATGCCGTAGATGTTGCCCTGATAGGCCGTGTAGTACACCTTGGCCTTCACGCCCTGCGGCCGCACGATGGCGAGCGGCTCGATCGAGGGCAGCGAATAGTCGATGGCGCCCGTCGCCACCAGCTTCACGCAATCGGTCGAGCCCGGCAGTGGCGCCAGATCAACCTTGATGCCGTCCTTGGCGAACCATCCGAGCTTTGTCGCAATGGCGAAGGGTGTGGCCGCGGAGCTGACGGTGCGCGCGCACCAGCCAACCTTGAGCGTGGTTTCGCCGTATGCCGCTCCCGCGTGCAGCAATAGCAGCGCGACGGCGATTTGAGCAAAGCGTGTCATGCGGCATCCCCTTTGGCTTGCGCAGGCTCGAGCCCGCCCCGTTCTGCCGGCGACCAGAACAGGATGCGCCGGCGCAAAATGGCGATTGCACGGTTCAAGACCAGGCCCAGGAACGAGAGCACCAGCAGCACGGAAAACTGTCCGGCGACATCGAAGGTGAAGTTCATGCTCTGGATCAGCATGCCGAGACCCGATTGAGCGCCGACGAATTCGGCGACGATGGCGCCGATCAGCGACAGCACGATGGCGACTTCGAGGCCGGCCATGATGAAGGGAAGGGCGCCGGGCAGGCGCAGCATCCAGAAAATCTGCCGTTCGGACGCCGCCAGCGAGCGCATCAGATTGACGCGGTCTTCGTCCGCCGACTTCAGTCCGACAATGGTGTTCACCATCAACGGAAAGAACGCGACCGTCGCCGCACTCACCACTTTCGAGGACAGGCCGATGCCGAACCAGATGATCATCAGCGGCGCCAGGGCGACCTTCGGCATGGATTGAAACATGACGATGTAGGGGTAGAGGAAATACTCGACCTTTCGATTGAGCGCCACGAAGACGCCGAACGCGAAGGCGATGACGCAGGCGAGCAGGAAGCCGAGGAAGGTCGAGGCAAGCGTGGCGTAGAGATTGCTCAGGTAGAGGCCGTTGGCGAATCCGCGGTAAAGCGCCATGGTCACGTTGGACGGCGGCGGCAGGATGAAGGCCGGGACGTTCAACCCGCGCGCCAAACCCTCCCAAGCGGCGAACGTGCCGATCAGGATTGCAATGCTGATCGCGATGTTCCGGGGCGTATTCATCCGTCCGCCGCTCCCTTGACATTGAAGATTTCTCGGATGCCGCCGACATAGACGCCGAATTCCGGCGTGGTCATGACGCCAAGCGAGCGCGGACGCGGCAGGTCGACGCGCACGATGCGCTCGACCCGGCCCGGACGGGGCGTCATCACCACGACCCGATCGGCGAGGAACACGGCCTCCGGGATGGAATGGGTGATGAAGAGCACCGTCTTTCGCCGTTCCATCCAGATGCGCTGCAGCTCCAGGTTCATGGTCTCGCGCGTCATGGCGTCGAGCGCCCCGAAGGGTTCGTCCATGAGCAGCATGGCGGGGTCGTGGATGAGAGCGCGCACGATGGCGACCCGCTGCTGCATGCCGCCGGACAGCTCCCAGGGGTAGCGGCGCTCGAATCCTTCCAAACCGACCAGTTTGAGCAGTTCGAGGGCCAATTTCGTGCTCCGTTCGCGGTCGAGCCGCTGCACGTCGGCCGGCAGCAGCACGTTGTCGAGCACGCTCCGCCATGGAAACAGCACCGGCGACTGGAACACCACGCCTATATCGCGCCGGGGCCCCGCGATCGCCGTGCCGCGCAGCATCGCCTTGCCGCCGCTGCTCGGCATGAGGCCCGCGAGGATCTTCAGCAACGTCGTCTTGCCGCAGCCGGACGGCCCGAGCACGGCCACGAATTCTCCCTCTCGTACGGAGAAGTCGATGCCTTGCAATGCAACCACCTCGCCGGTGGCGGTGACGTAGCGCTTGTCGAGATGGCGAACGGCGATGGCCTCGGCCGCCGGCATGTGTACCGCTCGATCGCGAGCTCTCGCCGCGGCTCTCAGTGCGCTTCCAGCCCGTATAGCTCGGCCACGTTGTCGCGCAGCACCCACCGGCGCTCCTGCTCGCTCAAGTCCTTGGCGTGCTCGGCGAGGATCTCCTGCGACCATGGCCAGGTGCTGTCGCTGTGGGGAAAGTCGTTGGCCCACATCAGGCGGCGCACGTTGCACAGGTCGCGGACCTTGAACGCAACCCAGTCGTCCTGGAACGTGAGATAGATGTTCTCGCGGAAGTACTCGCTCGGCGCTTTGGCCAATTCCTTGCCCTTCATCCAGTGGCGGTGGCGGTTGTAGGCATGGTCCATGCGATACATGAAGTGCGGGGCCCAGCCGGCGTCGGCCTCCACGCACACGACCTTCAGCTTCGGATGGCGTTCGAACACGCCGCCGAACACGAACGTGCCGAGAATGTCCTGGCAGCCGCGGATGATCGACATGAAGCCGTTGATGCGCGGTCCGCGCGGCGTGCCCCTGTCGTTGCGGGACGTGAGGATATGGAACGACAGCGGCAGCTTGAGGTCGACCGCCGCTTCCCATAGCGGGTCGTAAGCCGGGTGATCGTAGTCCTCGACCTTCGGGTTGCCGGGCATCATCACGCCCTTGAAGCCCATGGCCTTGATGCGGCGGAAGTCCTCGATCCCTTCCTCGACCGAACGGAGCGCCGTCTGGCCCAGACCGTAGACCCGGTCCGGGGCGTCCTGGCAAAAGTTCTGCAGCCAGCGGTTATAGGCCTGGAAGCACGCATGCTTGTAGTCGAAGTCGGGATGGTTGCAGAGCATCATGCCGACGGAGGGATAGATCATTTCGGCGGCGATGCCGTCGCGCTCCTGATCGGCGATGCGCGCCTTGGCGTCCCAGCCGCCGCGATGCCATTCCTCCCAGCGCGCCCCGCCGTAGGTCAGGGAGTTCGCCGGTTTGCCGGCCGCCGCGATCAGCCCCATGGCGACCGGCGTGTCCAGGCCCTCGATCACGAAGATGTCGCCGAGCTTCTCGTCGCGCACCAGCTTGGGCGCGCGGTCGCGGAAGCCGGGCTCGATGTAGTCGATATAGCAGCCGGGCGGTTCGGTGATGTGCGAATCCGCCGAAATCGGACGAATCGCTGCGGCGGCGGTGGACCCTGGCATGGCGCGCTTCTCCCTCAATTCCTCGGCAATGATGCGTCATCCCGCGGCGCTTGTCGCGGGCTTCCATTGACCCACCCCTGCGGGTTTTCTAACGTATTGGAATTCAACGCTCAGAAAGGCCCCCCGATGCCCGATGCCGCGCGTTACGAGAGCATCCAAGTGAAGCCGCTGGCGGGCGCCTTGGGCGCCGAGGTGCTGGGAGTCGATCTTTCGAGCGACCTCGGCAACCAGACCTTCGCCGAAATCCATCGCGCCTTCCTCGAACACCAGGTGATCTTCTTCCGCGACCAGACGCTCACGCCGGAACAGCACAAGGCGTTCAGCGCCCGTTTCGGCACGCTCGAAGTGACGCGCTTCGTCAAGGCGATCGAGGGCCATCCGGAGATCATTCCGGTGGTGAAGGAGCCGGAAGACGTCGGCAAGTTCAATTTCGGCGGCACCTGGCACTCGGACATGACCTTTCTGCCGGCGCCGCCGCTCGGCTCGCTGCTCTATGCGCTCGACGTGCCGGCCTACGGCGGCGACACGCTTTGGGCCAACATGTACCGGGCCTACGAAACGCTTTCGCCGGGGATGCGGAAAATGCTCGACGGCTTGACCGCCATCCACAGCGCGACGCGCGCCTATGGCCCGCGCGGCGCCTTCGCCCGCGCCGGCAACCAGACCAGGTCCATGCAGATCGATCCGAGCGAGGCGGCGGAGGAGGAGCAGGAGCATCCGGTGGTGCGCACGCATCCCGAGACGGGCCGGAAGTGCCTGTTCGTCAATCCGGTCTACACCATCCGCTTCAAGGACATGACTGAGCGCGAAAGCAAGCCGCTGCTCGATTTCCTGAACGAGCACGCGGTGCAGCCGCACAACACCTGCCGCTTCCGTTGGGGGCGGGGCTCGCTCGCCTTCTGGGACAATCGCTGCACGCAGCATCTGGCGCTGAACGACTACGACGGCCAGCGCCGCTCCATGCATCGCACGACGGTCATGGGCTCGCGCCCGTACTGAATTCCGCACCGCTGAAAAACAGGGAGGATGCCGTGGACAAAGCCATGTACGAAAAGGGTTTGAAGATCCGCCGCGACGTGCTGGGCGCCGATTACGTCGACAAGCAGATCGCAGGGGCCGACGACTTCAACCGGCCGCTGCAGGAGCTCGTTACCGAATACTGCTGGGGCGCCGTCTGGGGCCGGCCCGCGCTCGACCGCAAGACGCGGAGCATGCTGAACCTCGCCATGCTGACGGCCTTGAACCGCCCGCACGAGGTGAGAATCCATGTGCTCGGCGCGCTCAACAACGGACTGAGCAAGGACCAGATCATGGAGGTGCTGCTGCAAGCCGCCATCTACTGCGGCGTGCCGGCTGCGGTGGACAGCTTCCGCATCGCGCGCGAGGCCTTCAAGGAACGCGGCGTCTGAGCGGCGCGCACATGGCCGGCGAAGGCCAGCCGATCACGCCGCCTGCGCGCATCGGCTTCGTGGGCGTCGGCAACATGGGCCGCCCCATGGCGCGCCGCCTGATCGAGGCCGGTTACAAACTTGCGCTCTATGACCTGGATCGCGCCGGCCTCGAACGGTTCGCATCCGAGCACGGCGGCACCGCGGTGGCCTCGCTCCGTGCCGCGGCGGACGGCGCCGCCGCCGTCATCACCATGTTGCCGAACGGCAAGATCGTGCGCCAGGCGGTGCTCGGCGAAGACGGCGGCGATTGCATCGCGGCCGGATTGGCGAAAGGCGCCGTGGTCGTCGACATGAGTTCCTCGGCGCCGACCGGCACCAAGGCGCTCGGCGCCGAGCTCGAAAGACGCGGCATCGGCCTGATCGACGCACCGGTGTCGGGCGGCGTGCGCCGCGCCGTGGACGGATCGCTTTCCATCATGGCCGGCGGCGACGCGGCGTTGATCGAACGGTGCCGGCCGCTGCTTGCGCCCATGGGTCGGCAAATCTTCGCTACCGGCGGTCTCGGCTCGGGCCACGCCATGAAGGCGCTCAACAACCTTTGCTCGGCGGCGGGCGTGTGGATCGCGGCGGAGGCCTTGCTGGTCGGCCAGCGCTTCGGCCTCGACCCGGCGGTGATGGTGGACATCCTCAACGCGTCCACCGGGCGCAACAACGCGACCGACGTGAAGTTCAAGCAGCAGATCTTGAACCGTTCGTTCGCCGCGGGCTTCACCATGGGGCTCATGGCCAAGGACCTGGCCACCATGGTCGAGCTGGCCCACGACACCGCGACGCCGGTACCCTTCGCCGAACTCTGCGCCAAGCTCTGGTCGGACGCGGCGGTCCAGCTCGGCGCCGACGCGGATCACACGGCGTCAGTGCAATATCTCGAACGCATGGCCGGCGAAGAATTGGGGCGGCCGAAGAGCAAGCGGCATTGAAGCCTTGCTCTTTGCGGCGGTCATTGTTCTACGCGATCCGGGTCGCTTCGAGCAAATCCATGAAGAACTTCCGGTCAGGCCCGATATCTCCCGACCGCAGCCTGACCCATTGTTCTGCCGCGGCGGGATTGCAACCAAGCGACAAGATAAGCAGAAACAGCGACGGGACCTTTGCCGCAAGACGCATCCAAGTCAAAACTCTCGCAGTCATTTTTCGCCGGTCTCGTGTTTGCATTGTTCGGAAATGCAGAAGGGGACGTAGCCGTAAGCTCTTTTTTTTGAAACCCACGTCCACCGCAATCCGTCTTCATTTGAGAGAATCGTCCGATGACCCCGAATGACCTCATCGGCTGCAATGAGATAGTAGTAGGGATGTTTCGTCTGATCTTCGAAAAACGCTGTATCGGTCCCCCCATACTCTTCCCATTGCCCCGACCGCCCCTTCTTGTAAATATTGGTCTCGCAGCCGATCGACCCGCACCAGCAACTGTGATCGTACATGACGAAGAGCTCCTTCACTCCATCGCCATCGAGATCGAATCGAGCGATTGCGATGCTGGCCATGGTGAAATCATCTTCAGGGCAGTCGGCACGCATTTTTTCGAGCAAGCTTTGAACAAAAGGCCGATCCGGACCGAAGTTGCCGTGGCGGAAGATGATTCGCTGCTCGGCCTCCGCCGGACCTGCCGAGATCGTGATTGAGATTGCCATAAGTAGCGCCGCGACAGCGCGCGGCAACCGCGCCAGAAAGCGTCGATTCCGATTCATTGTTCGTCCGTCAGGCCATGGCCGATTCGGCCCCGATGGGGCGTGTTCTGAAATTCGCGCAGGCGGGTTTCAATGTTGAGAAAATGGCCGCGGCGCGGGTCATCTTCGCTTAGCGATGAGGCATCACCGTGCCAACCATTTTCCTTCTGCCACTCAAGATACTGTTGGACCCTTCCGGCGCCCTCGCGATGAGCGGCGGCGGCGAGGCCGCTCAGCGTGACGGTCAAGTCGCTCTCAACGCCGTCAATGTGTTGACCGATGACTTTGGTGGCACCGTTTTGGATCAACTGCCGCTCGTTGGATTTCATGTAGTCGGCTAGCGCCTTTTCCTGTGCGACCTTGTCCTTGAGAAAGTCCGCCTCGGTTTTGGCGCCGTATTTGTTGTGGGGATTCCAATTCTCGCCAATTCGCAGTCCAACTTCGCGCTGAGCAGCTTTGCTAAGTTGGTAGCGGCCAAGCGCTTTGCTCTTCTTGTTCTTCGCCGCATATCCGTGGTTAGACTCTCCCTTCGATTCTTTTTCGTGCAGTTTCTGACGAAACTGGCGCGTGATCGGCGACCCCGGCCACGGATCGGTCCATTCGCCGCCGTCCGGCTGGCCCGGGGGCGCGCGCGGCTCGCCTGAGACGTCGTGGCCGGCGCGGCGCAGTTCGGCGTCCGCCGCCACCAGGCGCGCGACCTCGTTGTCGTTCGCGAGCTGCATGATCGCCGAGCGCGCCGTGAAGTAGCCGGCGCCGAACCAGTCGCGTTGGTCGAGCTTCCGCGCCGCCGCATCCAGGGCGCCCAGATGCGGCGTCGCGTCGTAAGCGCGGCCGTAAGCCGCGCCGAACAGCCGGTTCAGCTCTTCGAGCGGCCGCGGCTCGAAGCGGAACTCGCCATCGGCAAATACCCTTCGCAGGAGCGGGACGCCCGGACCCAGGAAAACGCCGGTGCGATTGCTGTAGATCGCATACCCGTCACCCTTGGACCCGGCAACGCGCCAGCGCGGATATAAAGGATTGTCCATGATCTGCTCCTTGAGTATCATTACGAGCAGAACATAGCAGCAACATGGGGCCGCAGCCCTTCACACTTGCGTGATATGCAAATCTAGCGAAATCGACTGTCTGGAACTACCGCCCCGCGAGCAGCGCCTTGGGCAGCATGCCATGGATGCCCTTGTTGCCGTCCACGAGCTGGGTGACGCGGAAATCGACGGCCAGCGAGCAGAGCGTATAGGCGTCCTCCGCGCTCACGTTCAGGCGCTCGCGGATGATGCGGATCATCTCGCGGAGCGCCTGCTTGGCCGCGTCGTCCAGGTCCTCGTTCAGGCCCATGCTGATCAGGTGCGTCGCCGTCTCGGCGCGCGGGAAGCCGAGCTGGAGGTCCTTGCGCACGATCAGCTCGAGCGTCCCGCTCAGCGCCGTCTCGAGCGCCGTGATGCAGACCTCGCCGTCGCCCTGCACCGCGTGGCCGTCGCCGGCAGAAAACAGCGCGCCTTCGTTCCACACCGGCAGGAACAGCGTCGCGCCGATGCCGAGTTCCTTGTTGTCGATGTTGCCGCCGTGCTCGCGCGGCACGATGGTGTCGATGATGCCGTATGACGTGGGCGGCGCCACGCCCATGACGCCGAAGAAGGGCTTCAGCGGAATGCGGGTGCCCCAAGGCATGACTGCCTCCATCGTCTCGCGCTCGAGCGGGATATGCAGCAGGCGCGTGTTGGGGAAGTCCTCCGGAATGGTGCCGGCCAGCGGGCGGATCAGGTTCCAGCCCCAGTTCTGCCGGAGCTTGAGATCGATCACGCGCACTTCCAGGGCGTCGCCCGGCATGGCGCCTTCGACGAAAATAGGTCCCGTGAGAATATGGCCCCGCGGCCACTGCCGGCATTTCGCATGAATCTCGCGCTGCTCGGGCAGAACCTCGAACGGCGGCTCGGGCATCACCTCCGCCGCGCCGTTCACGCTATGGATGGTGACCGTATCGCCGGATTCGATCCGCAGCACCGGCGGGATGGTCGCGCCAAAGCAGCCCCAATGCACCGTCCCGGGGCTTGCGTGCAGTTCGTGGTGTTTGGGCATGGCCGGATCAGCTCAGGGCGCGCGCCGCATCCTCGCGGATCTGCACCGCCTGCCGGGCCTTCGGCCGGTCGAACACCGCGCCGAGCCAGCGCTTCAGATTGGACTTTCCCGCCAGGTCGAGATGCTGGCGCGAGCGCAACAGCACAGCCGCCACGTTGAGGTCGGCGACCGTGAACCGGTTTGCCGCCAGATAAGGCGATTTCGCCAGGCATCCGTCGAGCACGGTCAGGCGCGGCTCGACTTCCGCCCAAGCGGCGGCGGCGGCTTTGGCGTCGCGCTTGGCCGGCTCGTTGATGAACGTGTTGAAGGCCCAGCGGATCAACGGCTGTTCCAGCTCGGCGGCGGCCCAGAAACTCCACTGCCAGGCCAAGGCTTCTTCCTCGGCGGTCTTCGGCGCCAGCGGACCGCCGAACTTGCGCGCGAGATAGAGGTTGATCGCGAGCGATTCCCACATCACCAGATCGCCGGATTGCAGACTGGGCACGCGGGCGTTCGGGTTGATGCGCTTGTAGGCGTCGCCGTAGATCGAATTGTCGGACCAGCCGATCGCCACGTTGTCGTAGGGCGCGTCGAGCTCCAGCGCCATCCAGATGTTGCGGATGGCGCGGCTAATCGGCACGCCGTAGATCTTGATCCTGTCGGCGCTCATGTCGCCCTCAACGCTTGCCCGACGGCAGCTTGTTGAACGGCAGGTCCTTGTCCACGCGGATGTCGCCCGGCAACCCCAGCACGCGCTCGGCGATGATGTTGCGCAGGATTTCGTCGCTGCCGCCGGCGATGCGAAGTCCGGGCGCGAACAGGTACGCCTCCTGGAACCAGGCGTTCATGGGCGCGTACTCCGGGTCCATGATGGCGCCCGACTGGCCGAGCAGGTCCATGCCGAAAGAGGCGATGTCCTGCAGCTTGCTGGCGCTCACGACCTTGGTGATCGAGGCTTCCGGCCCCGGCGTTTCGCCCCGCGACAGCGCGGTGATGGTGCGGAACTTGGTGTACTTCAGGCCCTGCGTCTTCACGTACCACTCGGCCAGCTTCTCGCGCACGGCGCGGTTCTTGATCGCCGGCTCGCCGTCCACTTCGATCTCGCGGGCGAGGTCGAAGATGTCCTCCACGTCCGGCCCCGGCGCGTCGCCCACGGCCAGGCGTTCGTTCATCAGTGTCGTAAGCGAGACCTTCCAGCCTTCGCCGACCTTGCCGAGCCGCTGGCTGTCGGGCACTCGCACGTCGGTGAAGAACACCTCGTTGAAATTCGACGTGCCGGAAATCTGCTTGATCCGGCGCACCTCGATCCCCGGCGTCTTCATGCTGAGGAAGAACATGGTGAGGCCGTCGTGCTTGCGCGCGTTCGGATCGGTGCGCACCACCACGATGCCGTAGTCGCAGAAATGCGCGCCCGACGTCCAGATCTTCTGGCCGTTGATGATCCAATCGTCGCCGTCGCGCTCGGCGCGGGTGCGGAGCCCCGCGAGATCGGAGCCGCCGGCCGGCTCGGAGAAGAGCTGGCACCAGATTTCCTCGCCGCGCAGCGCCGGTTTCACGTAGCGGGTGCGGTGCTCTTCCGTACCGTGCTTCATCAAGGTCGGGATGCACATGCCGAGCCCGATCTCGAACACCCCGCGCGGCACCACGTAACGCGTCTCTTCCTGGTTGTAGATGACCTGCTGGATCGGCGTGCCGCCGCGCCCGCCCCAGGACTTCGGCCAAGTGATGCCGGCGAAGCCCGCGTCCGCCTTCTTGGCCTGCCAGTTCTTGGCCCGCTTGATCATGTCGGCGTCGGCCGGGTAGCGGCCGCGATAGATGGTCTCGGCCTCGCTCTTCTTGGTCGCGTTCCGGTCGAGGAAGGCGCGCGCCTCGTTGCGGAAGGCGGCTTCTTCGGCGGTGTCGTTGAAGTCCATGATCTTCGCTCCTTAAGCCGCGTTGCGCCGTTCGAGTTCTGACACGAGCCGATCCTTCCACCACGGCGCGCTGCCGATGGCCAGCGCCAGCAGTTTCGAGCGGCGGTAGTAGAGGTGGCAGTCGAACTCCCAGGTGAAGCCCATGCCGCCGTGGGTCTGGATGTTTTCCTTCGACGCCAGATGATAGGCCTCGGTGGCCGAGACGCGCGCGGCCGCCGCCGCCAGCGGCAGTTCGGCGGCGTCGGTGGCCAACGCCCAGGCGCCGTAATAGGCATTGGAGCGCGCCAATTCGGTGGCGACGTAGACGTCGGCGAGCTTGTGCTTGATGGCCTGGAACGAGCCGATGGGACGGCCGAAGGCGAAGCGCTCCATGGCATAGGCTTTCGCCATGTCGAGGGCGGCTTGCGCGCCGCCTACCTGCTCGAATGCCAACAGGATCGCGGCGCGGTCCAACAGGCGGCGCACGAGATCCCAGCCCTTGCCGGCCGGACCCAGGAGTTCCGCGGGCACTCCGTCGAACACGATCTTGGCCTGGTCGCGGCTCGGGTCCACGGTCTTCAGCGCCGAGCGCGTCACGCCGGCAGCCTTTAGATCGACAAGATAGAGCGAGAGCTTGCCGGCCTCGTCCTTGGCCGCGACAACGGCAAAGTCGGCGATGGTTCCGTCGGCGACCGGGAGCTTGGTACCGCTGAGTTTGCCGCGCGACGCGGCGGCGGAAACGCCTTCCGGTGAGGGATTGCCGTTGCCTTCCGCCAGCGCGAAGGTCCCGATCAAGTTGCCCATGGCGAGCTTCGGCAGGTAGGCGCGCTTCTGCGCCTCGCTGCCCGCCGCCAGGATCGCTTCCGTCGCCAGATAGACCGACGACGCGAAGGGCACCGGCGCGACCACGTTGCCGACCTCCTCCGCGAGCACGCAAAGCCCTTCGTAGCCGAGACCGGCACCGTCATATTCCTCGGGGATCGCGGCGCCGAGCCAGCCCATTTCCCCCATGCCCTGCCACAGCGCCTTGTCGTAAGGCGCTTCGCCTTCGAGCACGCGGCGCACGGCCTTTGGCGGGCAGCGCTCCTTCAGGAACTTGCGCGCCTGATCGCGGAGCAGCTTCAAATCGTCGGAGAAATCGAAGTTCATCGTCGCCTGTCCCGTCTGTTCAGAACTGGACGCGCTGCGTCAGGCAGCCGTCGCAAATGAGATTGGTGCCGGTGATGAAGCTGGCCCGCGGGCTTGCCAGGAACACGGCCGCATTCGCCACTTCTTCCGGGCTACCCATGCGGCCCATGGGGTTGCGCCCCAACGCCAGCTTGTAGCGGTCGGGCATGTTCTTCTCGACCATTTCCCAGACCCCGCCCTTGAAATAGATGGTGCCCGGCGAGACCACGTTGGCGCGCACGTTCTTGGCCGCCAGATTCTGCGCCAGCATCTTGACGTAAGGCACGATGGCAGCCTTGACGCCGGCATAGGCGCGCCGCGGGCCGAACGCTTCGACCGCGGCTGTCGTGCCGATCACCACGATCGATCCGCTGCCCGATTTCTCCAGATATGGCGCCGCCGCCTCGCAGCCCCGCACTGTGCCGAGGATGTCGAGCTCGAAACCCTTCTGCCAGGCGGCTTCGTCGTTGCCGAGACCGAGCGCGCTGACGTTGGACACGAATACGTCGAGGCCGCCGAGGGCTTCCGCGGTCTTCTGGATGAAGCCCTTCAACGCCGGGCCGTCCGCCACGTCGAGCGCGCTGCCGAACGCCTTGACGCCGCTTTTCTTGGACGCGGTGACCGCTTCCTCGACCTGCGCGCCGTTGCGCGCGCAGATGCCGATGTCGCAGCCCTCCGCGACCAGAAGGTTGGCGATGGCGCGGCCGATGCCGCGCGTGCCGCCGGTGACGATGGCTTTCTTGCCCTTCAATCCAAGATCCATGACTCGATTTCCTGTCGAACGATTTTCGTGGCGGTCTTACCGGCCCTTCCATTTCGGCGGGCGCTTTTCGGCGAAGGCCTTCGGGCCCTCCACGCGATCCTCGCTGTCGTAGAGCGCCTGCACAGCGGGATAGACCGTGCGGTAGGCCGCCTCCAGCGTCGGCTGGTCGAAGCCCTTGTAGACCGCTTGCTTGGAGGCGCGGATCGACATGGGCGAGCATTCGAGAATGGTGTTGGCCCAGCGCTTTGCGGCCGACATCAGCTCCGCTTGCGGCACGACTTCGTTGACGAACCCGAGCGTCTTGCCTTCCGCCGCCGATACGCGCCGGCCGGTGAGGATCATGCCCATGGCCTGCTTGATCGGAATGGCGCGCGGCAAACGGTGCAACCCGCCCGCAAGCGCCGCGAGGCCGACGCGCGGCTCCGGCAAGGCGAAGATGGCGTTGTCGGACGCGACGATGAGATCGCAGGCGAGGGCGATTTCGAAGCCGCCGCCCATGGCGATGCCGTTGACCGCGGCGATCAGCGGCTTGGTCAGGTCGTAGCGGCTGGTGAGACCGCCGAAGCCGGAAGTCGGCACCGACATCTTGCCGCCCGCGGCCTGGTATTTCAGGTCGTTGCCGGCGGAGAAGGCCTTTTCGCCGGCGCCGGTGACGATGGCGACCCACAATTCGGGGTCGGCGGCGAAGTCGTCGAACACCTTGGCCAATTCGTGGTTCGCCGGCGGATGCACGGCATTCATGACCTCAGGCCGGTTGATAGTGACCACAAGTATGCGGCCGTCACGCTCGGTCTTGCAGAATTGCGGGTCTGCCATGCCTTGCCTCCTCCCCGATGCTTCTTCTTTGCCGCAGCGCGGACAGTTTGCACGCTCGGGCGGGCTGCCGCAAACCGCATCCCGCAAACCCGCCATGCCGCGACGGCAATCTTGCTGCGCTGGCGCAGGCTCGCGGTTTCGCCGTACCATCGGCGCACGAATAACGGGAGGAAAACGATGAGACTGGCGAAGCCCCGCGTCGCCACGCTGCCGCAGGCCGAATGGGACGAAGACGCCCACGCGGTTCTCGATCCGATCGCCAAGAACGGCATGTTGTTCAATATATTCCTCACCTTGGCGCGCCATGCCAAGGCGCTGAAGCGCTGGACGGTCTTTGCCAACCATGTGCTGTACAAATCAACCCTGCCGCCGCGTGAACGGGAGATCCTGATCCTGCGCATCGGCTGGCTCTGCCAGGCCGAGTACGAATGGGGCCAGCATGTCCGCATCGGCCGGCAGGCGGGCCTCACGGATGCGGAGATCGACCGCATCGCCAAGGGACCGGACGCGCCGGGCTGGGGCGAGTTCGACCGGGCGCTGCTCAGGGCGGCCGATGAGCTGCACAAGGACGCGTTCATCAGCGACGCGACCTGGGCGGCGCTCGGCAAACGCTACAACACGCAACAGCTGATCGACGTGGTGTTCACCGTCGGAAACTACAACCTGGTTTCCATGATGCTGAACACCTTGGGCGTGCAGCTCGACGAAAGCGTCGAGGGCTTCAAGCGGAAATAGGCACCCATAGGAGACACCCAGATGACCGATCTTTTGGAGAGCCGCGACGGCGGCGTCGTCACCCTCACCATGAACCGTCCCGACGCCATGAACGCGCTCAGCCAGGACATGACCAAGCTCCTGCTGGAAGCGCTCGCCCGCCTGTCGGCCGATCCCGAGTGCGGAGTCGTGGTGCTGACCGGCGCGGGCCGCGCGTTCTGTGCCGGCGGCGACGTGAAGGGCATGGCG
This sequence comes from Candidatus Cybelea sp., assembly GCA_035632095.1. Classification (GTDB taxonomy): domain Bacteria; phylum Pseudomonadota; class Alphaproteobacteria; order Ferrovibrionales; family Ferrovibrionaceae; genus DASQHM01. The sequence goes on from DASQHM010000016.1 coordinate 52,550, forward strand.
GAGCGCAGCACGCGCGAAGCGCCGAGCCTCGAGGAAAGCGCACACCATTTGCGCTCGCGCATGGAAAGCTCGCGCATGCTGCATGAAATGCCGAAGCCGACCATCGCCATGGTGAACGGCGCCGCGGCGGGCGCGGGGCTGTCATTGGCGCTCGCTTGCGACATGCGCATCGCCGGCGAGAGTGCGCGCTTCACCACGGCTTTCGCGAAGGTCGGATTCCCCGGCGATTTCGGCGGCACGTATTTTCTGACCCAGTTGGTCGGCACCACCAAGGCCCGCGAACTCTATTTCACCGCCGACATGCTGAACGCCCGCCAGGCGCTCGAGCTCGGCATCGTGAACAAGGTGGTGCCTGATGCCGATCTGGCGAAGGAGACCATGGCTTTCGCCAAGAAGATCGCGGGCGGCCCGCGTGTCGCGTTCCGCCACATGAAGCGCGCGCTCAACGCCGCCGAAAGCGGCAGCCTCACCGAGGTGTTCGATATCGAGGCCTGGGGCCAGACGCGCTGCGGCGCCACCGAAGATCACAAGGAAGCGGCCCGCGCCTTCGTCGAAAAGCGTGCGCCCGTGTTCAAGGGACGCTAAGGCGGCTCCCGGTCACAGCCTGGCGTAGTCGAGGGGCTGGTGGCGGTCGAGGACGGTGCCGGCTTCCGGCATCGGATACTTGAGCCCGCTGGCGCAGTTGAACAGTACTGCGCGCTCGTCCTTGGTCACGCGGCCCTTGGCTAGCGATTGCCGGTAAGCGGCGTAGGTCGCGGCGCCTTCGGGGCACAGCAGCAGACCCTCCGTCTTGCCGACTTCGACGCGCGCCGCCTCGATCGCGTCGTCGTCCACGGCGATGGCGAAACCGCCGCTGGCCCGCACCGCGTCGAGGATGAGGAAATCGCCGAGCGCCGCCGGAACGCGAATGCCGCTCGCGACCGTGTGCGCGTCGACCCAGGTCTCGGCATGCCGCGCGCCGCTTTCGAAGGCTTTGACGATGGGCGCGCAGTCGCTCGCCTGCACGGCGACCATGCGCGGACGCTCCGCCCCGATCCAGCCGAGCGCTTCCATTTCGGCAAAGGCCTTCCACATGCCGATCAAGCCGGTGCCGCCGCCGGTCGGATAGAAGATCACGTCGGGCAATCGCCAATCGTATTGCTCGGCGAGTTCGAGCCCCATGGTCTTCTTGCCCTCGATGCGATAGGGCTCTTTCAAGGTCGAAACATCGAACCATCCGGCGGCCGCCTTGCCGGCGCCGACGATCTTGCCGCAGTCGTTGATCAGGCCGTTGACCTTGTAGAGGCGCGCGCCCTGCAGCGCGATCTCGGCCATGTTCACGGGCGGCGTGTCGTCCGGGCAGAAGATCACGGTCTCCATGCCGGCGCGGCTGGCATATGCGGCCATGGCGGCGCCCGCGTTGCCGTTGGTCGGCATGGCGAGCGTCTTGACGCCGAGTTCCTTGGCCATGCTCACCGCCACGACCAGGCCGCGCGCCTTGAACGATCCGGTCGGCAATCGGCCCTCATCCTTCACCACGATCTCTCGCGCGCCCATTGCCGCGGCGAGCCGTGGCAACGGAACGAGCGGCGTCGTGGTTTCGCCGAGCGAGACGATATTGGCCGCCTTCCGCACCGGAAGAAGCTCGCGATAGCGCCAAAGATCCGCCGGCCGGCGCGACAACTCGGCTTTGTCGAGCGCGCGGCGCACGCCGTCGAGATCGTAGCGCACCAAAAGTGGCCAACCGCCGGGCGAAAGGTTGTGCAGCATATCGGCGGGAAAGCGCTCGCCGGTCACGCTGCATTCGAGATGGGTGACGAAAGTCGGCCGCTCGGGGAAGGTCGCAGTCATTGTGTACGCGCTCCGGTTCGGTCTACCGTCATTCTATAGCGCGCGGCGAGGCCGCTGGGAGGACGCTTGGCATGATCGAGAACTTTTCCCGCACCACGCGGATCACCAAATCGGCGGTGCGGTCAAGGCGCGGCGTGGTCGCCGCGCAGAACCAGCTCGCCGCCGATATCGGCGCCCGGGTTCTGGCCGAAGGCGGCAACGCCATCGACGCGGCGGTCGCGGTCGGCTTCGCCATTCCGACGGTCGAGCCGTGGATGAGCGGCATGGGCGGCGGCGGCTACATGGTGGTCCATAGCGCCAAGACGCGGAAGGTTTCCGTGGTCGATTTCGGACTGATCGCGGCGGCGAAGCTGGACCCGAAGGACTATCCGCTGGTGCCCGGCGCCGTCGGCGGCGACATCTTCGGCTGGCCTGCGGTGCTCGAAGACCGCAACCTGAAGGGTTACCCCTCCATCGCCGTGCCGGGCCACGTGGCCGGCATGGCCCTGGCGCTCGAGACATTCGGCACGTGGAGCTGGAAGCGCGCGCTTGCGCCCGCCATCGCACAGGCCGAGCGCGGCATGCTGGTGGATTGGTTCGCGAGCCTCAAGATCGCCAACGGTGCGCCGGACCTCGCGCGCTTCGATACCAGCCGCGCGACCTATCTGGTCAACGGCCACTACGCGCCGTTCGGCTTGGACAACGGCGACCCGCTGCGCCTGAAGCTCGGCCGGCTCGCCGATACGCTGCGCCGGCTCGCGGATGCCGGCGCCCGCGACTTTTACGAAGGCGACATCGCCCGCTCGCTCGCATCCGATCTCGCTGCCGGCGGCTCGAAGATTTCCGCCGACGACTTGAAGCGATACAAGGCGCGCATCGTGGATCCGCTCGCTTTCGACTTCGCCGGGGCTCGCGTCAACACGGTTGCGGGCTTGAGCGCCGGGCCGACCATGCACCGCACGCTCGACGCGGCGGCGCCGAAGTTCAAAGGCTCGGCGCCGGATGCGGCGACGTTCGTTGCCCTGGCGGACGCGCTGCGCGCCGCGTATCGCGAGCGGTTCGAAACCATGGGCGATACCGGAGGCGACAGCTGCACCACCCATTTCAACGTGGTGGACGCCGAGGGAAACATGGTTGCGTTGACGCAAACCCTGCTGTCGCTGTTCGGCTCCAAGGTCATGCTGCCGGGAACCGGCATCATGATGAACAACGGCATCATGTGGTTCGACACGCGGCCCGGACGGCCGAATTCCATCGGCGCGGGCAAGCGGCCGCTTTCCAATATGTGCCCGGCCGTGGTGCTGAAGGACGGAAAGCCGTGGTTCGCCGTCGGCGCCTCCGGCGGCCGGCGCATCGTGCCCGCCGTGTCGCAATTGGTCACGTTCCTGGCCCGCTACGGCATGTCGCTCGAACAGGCGTTCCACCATCCGCGCATCGACGTGAGCGGCGTCGAGCGCATCGTTGCCGACGACGCATTTCCGGCAACGATGCTGGAAGCGCTTGGCGGCAGCGCCGGAACGGTCGCGGCGCCGCGCACGATCTATCCGGTGATGTACGCGTGTCCGAGCGCCGTCATGCGCGATGCCGACGGCGGCATGAGCGGCATGGCGGAAGTATCGCTGCCCTGGACGGCGGCGAGCGGCGCATAATTCAGTCTTGACGAGGAAACGATGGACGCTTTGAACGCATTGCTGACCCGGGTATCGGCTGGCGTGCTGGTCGATCCGGCCCCAGACGGCGCGGCGCTCGACGCCATTTTTGCGGCGGGATTGGCGGCGCCGGACCATGGCCGGCTGCGGCCGTTCCGCTTCATCTGCATTCGCGGCGAGGCGCGCTCCGCGTTCGGCGATCTACTGGCGCGATCCCTGAAGGCGCGGCAGCCGGACATCGACGCGGCGGAACTTGAACGCGAGAAGGCAAAGCCGCTGCGCGCGCCCTTGCTCGTCGCGGTCGCGGCCAAACTGCAGGCCAGCCCGAAGATCCCAGCCATCGAGCAGGTTCTGGCGGCCGGCGCCGCGGCCGAGAACATGCTGGTCGCTGCGCATGCGCTCGGCTTCGGCGGCAATTGGAAGACCGGCGCGCCGGCCTATGACGCAAATGTGAAGCAGGCGCTCGGATTGAGCGCCGAAGACTCCATCGTCGGATTCATCTATCTGGGCAGCCTCTCGCGGCCTCTGCCGCCGCGGCCGAAACTCGATCCGGGCCCCTACGTGAGCGACTGGTCGCCGCGTTGATCCGTTTTTCGGCCGCGGCGATTGTCCTATAGTGACAGGTGATGCGGTTTTATGGGGAAGCCTCGACAAACTGGGGGCAGCGGCTCGTCGTTGTGGCGATCTGCATCGTAGCGCCGTTGCTTTGGCCCGGCCCCGCCCGCCCGGTTGAGGTCAAGGACGACCATCTCGTTGCCTACGACGTGGTCGACGGCGCGATCCCTAAGTCGCTCACCGGCCACCCCGGCGTTGCGGCAGCCGGTGCTCATGTCGCCGTGGATCGCAGCCTCGGCAATTGCATGAGCTGTCACGCGGTCGGGCAGCCGAAGGAAGAATTCCCGGGCAACGTCGGCCCCGATTTGGCGGGCGTCGGCTCGCGTTTGAAGGAAGGCGAGATTCGCCTTCGCATCGTCGATCCGAAGCGGCTCAACGAAGCGACGTCGATGCCGGCTTTCTACAAGGTCGACGGCCTCGATCGCGTCGCCAAAGCCTACGCCGGGAAGCCGATCCTGACCGCCGAGCAGGTCGAGGACCTTGTCGCCTATCTCATGACGTTGAAGAACTAGGATCCGGATATGCAGCAACCGAGATTGAAACGCCCGTTACCGACGCGCCGCCGCGTGCTGCTGCTGGCGATTGCCGGCGGCGCTGCGGCGGCGGCGAGCGCCATGTTCGCGCGGATGGCGGCCGCCGGTCCGAAGGAAGCGGCGGCGTTTCTGGCGCAGATCGGCAAGGGCACGCCCAAGGACGGCCGCATTGCCATCAAGGCGCAGGAAATCGCCGAAAACGGCAACACCGTTCCACTCACCATCACGGTCGAAAGCCCGATGAGCGAAAAGGACTACGTGAAGACGGTGCGCGTCGCGGCGGACGGCAACCCAAACCCCGGCGTCGTGACGCTGCACTTCACGCCGGCGGTCGGCCGCTGCGAGGTGCAGATCCGCTGCCGGCTGGCGCAGACGGAACGAGTGATCGCGGTAGCCGAAATGAGCGACGGCTCGCTCTGGACTACGGCGCGCGAGATCAAGGTGACCATCGGCGGCTGCGGCGGCTGAGGCAGGGCAAGGAGACGATCAGATGGCTGAAGACGTAAGGCCCCGACTCAAGATACCGGCGAGCGCCAAAAAGGGCGAAGTGATCGAGATCAAGACATTGGTCTCGCATCAGATGGAATCCGGTCAGCGCAAGGACAAGGACGGCAAGGTGATCCCGCGAAAGATCATCAACAAGTTCGTCTGCACCATGAACGGCAAGGAAGTGTTCCGCGCCGACCTCGAACCCGCGATCGCATCCAACCCGTTCATCTCGTTTTTCCTCAAGGCGGAGGAGAGCGGCACGCTGGCGTTTGCGTGGACCGACGACGACGGCAGCGTCTACCGCGCGGAACAAAAGATCACGGTCACCTGATGCGCCTGTGCGCCATTTTTCTGGCGTGTCTTGCTTGCGTCGCGCTGACGGCGTCGGCCCATGCCGGAGATCCGCCGGGCCACAGTGCCGGCGCCAAAAAATCCGGTTATTTGTTTGCCTCGCCGGCGACGCGCGAGATGCAGGACGACGATTTCAACAATCCGGCGTTCCTTTGGGTCGAGAAGGGCGAGGCGCTCTGGTCAAGGGCCGAGGGCGCGGCCGGAAAATCCTGCGCTTCGTGCCACAACGACGCCAAATCCAGCATGCGCGGCGTCGGCGCGAGCTATCCGAAGGTCGATGCCAAATCGGGCAAGCTGCTCGATCTGGAGCAGCGCATCAACCTTTGCCGCACCGATCACATGCAGGCGACGGCGCTGGCTTGGGAATCGGAAGGGCTGCTGGGGTTGACCACCTATGTCAAGCTGCAGTCGCGCGGCATGCCAGTTAACGTGCAAATCGACGGCCCGGCCAAGGCATACTGGGAGAAGGGCAAGGCGTTCTACTACGCGCGCCGGGGGCAGCTCGGTCTCGCCTGCGCCAATTGCCATGAAGACAATGAAGGCCATATGTTGCGCGCCGACCTGTTGAGCCAGGGACAAAGCAACGGCTTTCCGACCTACCGGCTCGAATGGCAGTCGCTCGGCTCCCTGCAAAAGCGCTTTCAGGGCTGCAACAGCCAAGTGCGCGCGGAGCCGTACCCGCTCGGTTCGGAGGAATACCTGGCGCTCGAGCTTTTCGTCGCCTCGCGCGGCCAGGGTTTGCCCATCGAGACGCCGTCGGTGCGCAAATAGTCAATAGAGCCGCATAGAGGCCGCACGATGCTGAGCCGGCGCGATTTTCTGCATGTCACGGCCGCGACGGCGATGCTCGGCGCCGCGCCCGATTTGGCGCGCGCGGCAAAGGCGCAGGCGATCGATGAGAAAACCCTGTTGCATTTCGACGCCATCGGCCAGATCACGCTGCTGCATTTGACGGATTTGCACGCGCAGCTCGTGCCACTCTATTTCCGCGAACCGTCAGTGAACATCGGCGTCGGTCCGGCGGCCGGCAAGCCGCCGCATGTGACCGGCAAGGACGCGCTGGCGCGCTTCGGCCTCAGGGCCGGCTCGCCGGAAGCTTACGCATTCACGTCCGATGATTACGTGGCGCTCGCCCGCGAATACGGGCGCATCGGCGGCCTCGATCGTATCGCGCGCCTCGTCAAAGCCATTCGCGCCGAACGCGCCGCGACCTTGCTGCTCGACGGCGGCGACACCTGGCAGGGCTCGTACGTATCGTTGCAGGAACGCGGCGGCGACATGGTGCGCGTGATGAACGCGCTTGGCGTCGATGCCATGACCGCCCACTGGGAATTCACCTACGGCGCCGACCGCGTGAAGGAATTGCAGGCCAAGCTCGCGTTTCCGTTTCTCGCCGGCAACATCAAGGATGCGACATGGGGCGATCCGGTGTTCGACAGCACCAAGGTGTTCGAGCGCGGGGGCTTGCGCATCGCCGTGATCGGGCAGGCCTTCCCCTATACGCCGATCGCCAACCCGAGCTGGATGATTCCCGATTGGACGTTCGGCATCGACGACGAAGGCTTGCAAAAACACGTCACCGCGGCGCGCCGGGACGGTGCGGATCTGGTCGTTCTGCTCAGCCACAACGGCTACGACGTGGACGTGAAGCAGGCGAGCCGCGTGAAGGGCATCGACGTCATTCTCGGCGGGCATACCCATGACGCGATCCCCGCGCCGACGAAGGTCGGCGACACGTTGATCATCGCCTCGGGCAGCCACGGCAAATTCCTCTCGCGCCTCGACCTGGAAGTCAAAGGCAAGCGCATCGTCCGCTATGGCTACCGCCTGATCCCGATCTTGTCCGATGCCATCGAGCCCGATGCCGAAACGGCGAAACTGGTGGCGGAGGTGCGCGCGCCGCACGCCGCCAAGATGGATCGCGTGCTCGGCCGGACCGACAGCCTGCTGTTCCGCCGCGGCAACTTCAACGGCACCTTCGACGATCTGATTTGCCAGGCGTTGCTGAGCGAGCGCGACGCGGAGATCGCACTCTCGCCCGGGTTCCGTTTCGGTGCCACACTGCTGCCGGGTCAGGATATCCGGGTCGAGGATTTGTACAGCCAGACGGCGATCACCTATCCCGCCGCCTACCGCACCGAGATGACCGGCGCGCGGCTGAAGGAGGTGCTGGAAGACGTGGCCGACAATCTGTTCAATCCCGATCCGTATTACCAACAGGGCGGCGACATGGTTCGGGTTGCGGGCATGCGTTACGCCATCGATGTTCGCCAGCGCGCCGGCAGGCGCATCAGCGACATGCGCCTTTCGCGCACCGGTAAGCCGATCGATCCGGCGAAATCCTACATCGTCGCCGGTTGGGCCTCGGTCAACCGGGACACCGAAGGGCCGCCCATTCACGACGTGGTGGGGCGTCACATCGAAAATCAGCGCGTGATTCGCATCGCGCCTTCGCACAATGTGCGCGTGCTCGGTGCCGACAAGCGCGGCATGGCGGGCTAGGGCCCCGATGGGGCGGCGCGGGCGGTCGGACGGCAACGACGGCGACGGTAAGAACCCGACGCGGCGCAGGCTGTTGCGGAGCGGCGCCGGCGCGGCGGCGGCGCTCGTCGGGTTGAGCCAATTCAGGGCGCCCAGCGCCACCGGCAAGGACGGCGGCAACCTGCCGCCGAATACGCCCCGCTGGATGCAGACCACCGGCAAGGGCGTCGATGCATCTCCCTACGGTTCGCCGTCCGCGCACGAGAAAGCCGTCGTTCGCCGGAACGTGCCGTGGCTGACGCCGACAACGCAAGCCTCGGTGAATTTCACGCCCCTGCAGGACCTGGACGGCATCATCACGCCGAGCGGACTTTGCTTCGAGCGGCATCATTCCGGCGCGCCGGACATCGATCCGGACGATCACAGGCTGATGATCCACGGCCTTTGCCAGCGGCCGCTCGTGCTCACCATGCCCGATCTGATGCGCTATCCCTCGCACAGCCGCGTCGTGTTCGTGCAATGCGCCGCGAACGGCAGCACGGAATGGCGCGCGGCGCAGATGGGCGGGGTGCAGTTCACGCATGGCATGATCCATTGCTGCGAGTGGACCGGCGTCATGCTTTCGACCTTGCTTGCGGACGTCGGTCCCGCGAAGAACGCGAGCTGGATCATGGCCGAAGGCGCCGATGCCGCCGCGCTGGCGCGCTCGATTCCCATGGCGAAGGCGCTTGACGATGCGATGGTCGTCTACTCGCAAAACGGCGAGCGCATCCGGCCGGAAAACGGCTATCCACTCAGGCTCATCGTGCCCGGCTGGGAGGGCAACGTGAACGTGAAATGGCTGCGCCGGATCAAGCTCGGCGATCAGCCATGGAACTTGCGCGAGGAAACGTCGAGATATACCGACCTGATGCCGGACGGCACCGCTCGGCAATTCACCTGGAAGTTCGAGGCCAATTCCGTGATTACGTCGCCTTGCCCGGAAAAACCCCTCCGGGCGGCCGGTCTCTACGAGATCCGCGGCCTCGCCTGGTCGGGTGCGGGCCGGATCAAACGCGTCGATGTGTCGTTCGACGGCGGCGACAATTGGCGTCCGGCGGAACTGCAGGAGCCCGTCCTTTCCAAATGCCTGACGCGGTTTCGCGTGCCCTGGATCTGGGACGGCGGGCCGGCCTTGCTGCAAAGCCGCGCCACGGACGAGACCGGGTTCGTGCAACCGACCATCGGCGAGCTTCGCGCCGTGCGCGGCGTGAATTCGATCTATCACAACAACGCCATCCATACGTGGCACGTGCTGCCGGGCGGCGAGGTGCGCAATGCGCAAACCGGCTAGCGTCCTGCTGCTGGCGGGAGCAATGGCGCTCGCCGGCGCAGGCGCGTCGGCGCAAGGACTCAAATTCGGATATGGACGCACGCCGTCGGCAGGTGAAATCGCGGGCTGGGACATCGACGTGCGCGGCCAGGACGGCGCCGGACTGCCTCCGGGCCACGGCAGCGTGAAGGAAGGCGAAAAGATCTTCGGGCGGCTCTGCGTCGCCTGCCACGGCGATTTCGGCGAAGGCATCGGCAACTTTCCGGCGCTGACCGGCGGCAAGGGTTCGCTCGCCTCCGACAATCCGCTGCGGACCGTGGGCAGCTATTGGCCCTATGCGCCGACGGTGTTCGACTTCATGCGCCGGGCCATGCCGTTCAACGCGCCGAACTCGCTGACCGCCGATCAAGCCTACGCGCTGACCGCCTATGTGCTGTTCCTGAATGATCTGCTTCCGGCGGACGGCGCGCTCGACGCCAAGTCGCTTGCCGGCGTGAAGATGCCAAACCGCAAGGGCTTCATCTCGCCCGATCCGCGGCCTGATACCCATGACAAAGCGTGCATGCAGCATTGCCTGACCGGGGCGCCAAGGATCACCAGCGAAGCCGCACCGGACGCCGGAGCGCAGGCCCCAACGCCCCGGAAGGAGTAGGGTGCTTGCCGCAGACCGGTGCCCGCCCTAGGTTTCCGGCTGCAATGATCGCGCTCCGTCACATCGTGTTCGGCATGCTTTTCATGCTCGTCGCCGCGACATCGGCGCCGGCTGCGGATCGCCTTTCGCCCGTGCTAGGCGACGACGGACTCTACGTCCAACCCTGGTTCCTGCAGAGCTTTCTCGATCTGCGCGACGATCTGTCCGAGACGTCGAAGGCCGGCAGGCGGCTCGCCGTGCTGTTCGAGCAACGCGGCTGCCCGTGGTGCGAAGAACTGCACAAGGTCGATTTCGGCGATCCCGCCATCGCCGAATACGTGAGATCGAACTTCAACGTCATTCAGATCAACATCTATGGCGCGCGCGAAGTCACCGATTTCGACGGCACAGTCCTGACCGAGAAGGCACTGGCCCGCAAATGGGGCGTGCGCGGCACGCCGAGTTTCGTCTTCCTGCCGGCCGACGGCGACGGCGTCGGCCAGCGAAGCGGCGGGGAGGCAGCCGAAGCGCGCATGCCTGGTTACCAGCCGCCGGAAACATTCGTCGCATTCTTTCGCTATGTGCGCGAGAATCGCACCAATAGCGAGGACTTTCAGCGCTATCTGGCCGGCTTGCGAACGTCGGGGCGAGCCACGGCCGCCGAGTGAAGCAACTTTCCGGGAGGAACGTCATGCAACGCCGATCGCTGTTTGCCGCCGCTGCCGCCCTCGCTCTGCTGCCCTTCGCGCGCAAATCCGCCGCGGCCACGCCGGTTCCGGACAAGGCCTCCGGCCATCGCGTCGCGTTTCACGTGGACGTCAACGATCCGGCCGTCATGAATCTGACGCTCAACAACATCGGCAATGTCTCGACCGCCTATTCCGCCGCGAACGAGCCGGTGCAGATCGAGCTCGTTGCCTATGGTCCGGGCCTGCATATGCTGCGTTCGGACACCTCGCCCGTGGCGGCGCGCATCAAGTCCATGACCGAGACGACGCCGCATCTGGCCTTGAGCGCCTGCGGCAACACGCGCGCCGGCATGGCCAAGAGCGAAGGCAAGGAAATCCCATTGCTGCCGCAGGCGAAGGTGGTGCCGGCCGGCGTCGTCCGACTGATCGAATTGCAGGAGCAGGGCTGGAGCTATATCCGACCGTAGTGCCACCGGGTTTTGTCAGACAGACCGACCCCTCATCCGCTCGCTTCGCTCGCACCTTCTCCCACAAGGGGAGAAGGTTACTCTGTGCGTTCCCTCTCCCCTTGTGGGAGAGGTATCGACGCGGGGGCAGCCGCGTCGATGGGGTGAGGGGTGACTAGACCTCTTCCGGCATGTGCAGGTACATGGACTGGATGCCGAT